>JAHLWJ010000547.1 GCA_019057975.1 Promethearchaeota archaeon
ATGATATTGTATTCTTGGAACAAGATATTCTTAAGAGTTTTATGAAAGATGTTTTTATTGGACTTGAAGTTCCAAAAGAAGATGCGAAGATTATTGTTGATGTTCTTATAACGTCAGATTTAAGGGGTATTGATTCGCATGGTATTCAAAGATGTAAAACGTATTATGATCGAATACGAGAAGGGATTTACAATCCAAAAACAGAAATCGAAATTGTAAACGATAACATAGCTACTGTTGTTATTGATGGACATTGTGGAATGGGGCATGTAATTGCATACAAAGCTATGAAATTGGCAATTCAGAAAGCCAAACTATATGGCCTCGGAGCAGTTGCAGTGCGCAATAGTTCTCACTTTGGAATCGCAGGTTACTACAGCCTTATGGCGATTAAAGAAGGAATGATTGGATTTGTAACCACTAATACGCGCCCTGCTGTTCCTCCGACCTTTGGGGTTGAACCAATGCTAGGAACTAATCCACTAACCTACGGTACTCCTACAGATGAGAAGTTTCCATTCCTTATGGATGCTGCAACCTCAATCATACAAAGAGGTAAGGTAGAAGTATATAATAGAATTAATAAACCCCTTCCAAATGGATTAATTATTTCTAATAATGGTAATTCAAAAACAGATCCAAACATAGTATTAAACAAATTACTCAACCGTTCTGCAGCACTACTACCTTTAGGCGGGGAAGGCGAAGCTACTTCAGGACATAAAGGATATGGTTATGCTACTTTCTCTGAAATCCTTTCTTCAGCCTTACAGGATGGAGTTTACCTTCGAGACACAGCTGGAGTAATTGAAAACGGTCAAAAAAGGCTAAAAGTAGGACATTTTTTTCTAGCCATTAACGTAAGTAATTTTTTACCCCTTGAGAGATTTAAAGAAATCGCAGGTAATATCATGAGAGAATTAAGACACTCCAAGTTAGCTCCGAGTAAGAATAAAATATACACCGCTGGAGAAAAGGAGTTTAATGCTGAGATTGAAAGAAGAGAAACCGGTATTCCAATAAATAAAAGCCTACAAAATGATATTAAAATAATGCAGAGAGAACTTGGATTAGACAAATATGATTTTTCCTTTTAATTATTAAATTACTTTAAAAAACAATTCCATCAGTTCGTCCTTCTAATGGTTCTGAATGGAGGATGACTGTATCTAAATTATCAATTCCTAAATCCTCACGAATATTTTTTTCTAATTCTGAAATATAGTTATGAGTTTCTGAAATATTCAGAGATCCATCAAAAAAAACGTGTACTTCTAAGATACAATTATCTAAAGTAGCCCAAAATTCTAGTCCATGATACCCCCTTACTTGAGGGTGGCGCTTTAGCGCTTCTTCAACCACATTATTAATTTGTTCTAGCATTTTGGGCCCAACATCAGCACATTTAATTTGATTTGGAGCCAAAGCCTCCCTATACAATTGGCTTTCAATATGAGTTATTACTCGAGATAAATAAGGTGCTTGTTTTTTGATTTCCCTTTCAAAATTAGTACAAATTTTATGTGCTTCTCCAAGTGAAAGAGTTTCATTAACGTTCACGATTAGTGAAATAAAATATTCATCCTCAATTCTAAAAAGATTTAGATCTTTAAAGTTTACTATATTTGGATATTCTGATTTCATAGAATAAATAAGATTAATTAAACCTTCCCCCATTGATTTTTCACTAGCTAACGGATTCATTTCTGTAATACACTCAACATCATAGAGAGGAAATATTTTTTTACTCATATTCCTAATCGAGGTTGTTATTTCATTTGCATGAACAATTGAAATGTGGTCTTCTACGGACAAGTGAACTTCTAAGAATAAAGTCTTACCACTAACTCTCATTTTAATATCATGAACTCCTACGACGTGTTCAAGCGCAAACATTTCCGTTCTTAACTTTTCCACGATAACTGAGCTTATTGGATTTGTATCTATAAGTTCTTTTACTCCTCCTTTAGCTAATTTAAACGCTCCTGTAATAATCCAAACAGAAAGCACAATACTAAGAATAGGGTCGAGAAAAATTATATTAAAAGAAGCGAAAACAAAACTTAATAGGACTATAATAGCTCGTATGGAATCTTGAAATAAATTAAGACCTTGTATTTCCATCGTAAGACTTTTCTGTTGTTTTCCCTGCGAAATTAATATTCTTGAAAAAATAAAGTTAACTATAAATGAAACAATAAGTATGACTAAACCAAATTCTGGATTTAAGATTTGAAATCTACTTGCTCTGATTACTTGAATAGCATTATATATCAATATAACATATATATTTATTAATATTACTCCTTGGATCAATCCAGAAATGGAATCTATTTTACTATGACCGTACATATGTTCGTAATCTGCTGGTTTCTTGCTAGTATGCAATGAATATAATGTTATAGAGACAAACAAAATATCAGTAAGAGTATCTACGGTTTCAGATAAGAAACTTAAACTTCCGGTTATCAAAACCCCAAAAAGCTTTATTGATGACTGGAATAATATTATAATAAGAGTAAATATTCCAAATTTGATTTTGATATCCATTTTTTAATCGTTTGAAATAAAAATAAAACCATTAAAGATGTAATAGATGAATTCTAAGATAAATTTTTTGTAAATAAAACTATACTTATTCCCAGCTTCTTATTTATATTCAGAAAAATATGTGTTAAGCAAATTTTTAAACCATATTTCTTAGATAACCAATTTGAGATTTAAAAAAGAAGTTACCTAGACATTTATGTAATCCTTATGATATTTCTTAAAAAATGGACTACTAATTATACTATTTATTTATTCTAGTAATTCTCCTTTAGCAACAATATATGCTTTCCCCCCTACAGAGACACTAATCTGACCTTCTTTTTCTTCTGATCTTAACAATAATAAACTAGGTCTCCCAATTTCGTAACCTTGTTCTACTCTAATATCAACACTACTTTTACCAAAATATTGATGATGTACAAGATATGCAGCTAGACATCCATTTCCAGAACCAGTTGCGGGATCCTCGAGCCCAGGGACTTCAGTAAAAACACGAACACTCAAATGATTTCCTTTTTTGCGAGCTTCAGGACAAAATATCAATATAGATTTAGCATTGGTATTTTCTACAAAATCAAAAAACTTTTCTCGCTCTACTTGAGCTCTTTTTAAAGCATCTAGCGTCTTCAATGGAACAATAATAAAAGGGAGTCCCGTAGAAACTTCTTGAATAGGAAACCTAATATCAATATCTTCTTCTCTTAGATGTAATGTATTAGCAATTAATTCTGGATCAAAAAATTGTCCAAAAGCAGGAACATTTTGTTCCATCCAAATTTCTTCAGCTT
>JAHLWJ010000548.1 GCA_019057975.1 Promethearchaeota archaeon
TTAAAAACATATTTTTGAAAGTCTTTCCATTTCTCTCAAAATCCTTTGGAGTATATATAATAACAGGCAGTGCTATGTTAGAAACTGAGAATGGAAAGGTGAAGAATATAGCTTATCTTTGTGGGCCTGATGGCAATATCCTGGGTAATCAAGAAAAATGTCACCTTTTCTTCTATGAAGATGAGTGGGGAATTTCTCCTGGAGATGATATCAATGTTTTTTCTACTAAAATAGGAAATATAGCTTTTCCTATATGTATGGATGTAACTTACTTTGAGACATTTCGTATAGCATACTTAAAAGGGGCAGATATTATTGCCACTCCTATAGCTAACCCTGAAAAGTATAATATCTGGAGAGCTTCAAGAGGAATCTGGTCAAGGGTTCAAGAAAGTCCTTGTTATGGTATAAGCTCTTGTTTGGTTGGAAAATTTATGGGATTAACTTTAACTGGAAAAAGTGGTGTTTTTACACCACTTAAATTAACTTTAAATGGTGATGGTATTATTTCACAGACAAAAACTTTTGATCAGGAAGAGGTGGCTATTGCCAAAGTAAGTCTTCCAAAACTTCATAAATATAGAAAAGAAATTAAATTTAATGAAAGATTTAATATAAAAATCTATCAAAAATATTTCCCAGATATCTACTCATCTGCTGAATAGAATTGGTAAAATTTCTTGTTTTGGATAAGTTTTGGATAATTATAAATCGGCAAAAGATGTTTTATTTTGATCATTTGAGTCATCTAATATTTCATATTCTATAGTTTTAACACCACTAAATCCCAATATCTTTGCTGTTTTATATGAAAGATCAAACTCTGCTCTATTTTTATATGGACCTCTATCATTGCAATGCGCAATAACTGTTTTACCATTGTAATAGAACTTAACTTCCGTCTCAAATGGGAGGGTTTTGTGAGCAAATGAAACAATACTTTTAGTAAAAAGCTCACCATTAGCTGTTCTTTTACCGTAGAATCTTGGTCCATACCAGCTTGCTCGGGCAGTTCTTAGATTTGAGCTATTTTCTACTCCATTGTCTGCAATTCTTTCTTTATTTATAGAGTTACTTTTTTCCTTATAAGCTAGTGCTTCTTTAAATTCTACATTGTCTATATTATATATTTCTGAATATAGGTTATTATTTGCAGCATAGTAATTGTACTCTTCTATATATAAATTGTGATTTTTCCCCTCAATTCTGTCTACCTCTTTATATATTTGATAGCTATTAATAGATGCATTTTTATAATTATCAACAGACAATAAATTATCATATTTTGAATTGGAGATTTCATTGGGGGTAATTTGCCTTGAAAATGAATAGTTTTTATTTTGGGTTAAACTGAGGGTTAAGGTTAGACATAAAAGAATGGTGATAAATTGTAACAATAAATAAATTGTTATTTTAGATGTTGCGTATATATACGATTCTATTTTAGGTGTTACATATATATGCGATTCTATATGCGATTCCATATTATTTTTAAACCTCCATTTTTTACATTTAATACTTTCTCAGCTTAAATCATTTATATAACACTAACAAGAATTAAATTTTTAAGGGGAATTATTGCTAGATTAAGCTAAGGAAAATAAAAAATTTTTTTATTATTTCTAAATATTTTATTTATTTTTGAAATATACTTTAAAAACAACCCACAATAAAATAACATAAAACTAAAGAAAAATCAAATTTTGTGTAGAAACATGTCATAGTGTTTTTTAAATAAAGCAATAAAGCCTACAACAACTATTAATTAAATAGGATGAAAAAGTTTTACCTATTTATTCAATCAGGCTAATAACTTGACAAATTAATATATGTTAAGTATACTTAACATGTGTAAAGTTAACTTAACATAAAAATGACTATTGAAAGAGCATTAGATAATATACTAAATACAAATTCTAAGATAAATATCATAAGACTTTTTATCTCCAAAAGAGAGGATTTTTTTGCTACAGGCAGGGAGATAGCAAGATTAACTGGAATAAGTCCTCCTGCAGCTCACACCGCACTCAAAGATCTCTATAACCAAGATGTCTTAAAGAGAGATATTATAGGAAGACAGCATCTCTATAAACTTAATACAAATAATAGAGTTGTTAAAAATATACTCATACCTGCATTTGAGAAAGAGCTTTCTATTAGAAAGGAAATTATAGAGTTTTTACAAAAGCAAATTGAGAATAAGGGGCTTAAAAATAAAATTGTATCTCTCTTACTATATGGAAGTTTTCAAGCAGGAACAACAGATGAAGAGAGCGATATTGACATTGCAGTGATTACAAAAGAGAGAAAAAACAAAAAGCAAATAGAAAAAATATTCTTGGAAAAAATCTCTAGCCAGTTTCATGAATACTTTGGGGTAAATCTCGATGTCTATATAAATACAAAAGATGAGTTTCTAAAACGACTTAAAAAAAATCTACCCCCTGTCTCCACGTTAATGAAATCATATTCTGTAATATATGGTAAAGACATAATAGATTTAAAATGATTGCAAGGAAAATAAAAACTAAACAGGAAGATAAATTAGTTGCATTGGAATATCTAAAGAAAGCTGAAGACAACTATACTCAGATGTTGGCTGCATTAGAGAATAAAAATTACAACGCTGTAGGAACATTAGCTGTTCAGTGTGGGATTTCATCTGCAGATGCTATATGTATTTATGAAAAGGGAATTCGGTCTGTATCGCAAGATCATCTTAATGTATGCTATTTAGTAAAATCAATTCCATTACCAGAAGCAAAAGAGAAAAGTAATATCTTAAAAAGAATAATTAATAAGAAAAACTTGATTCAATATGAAGGACGGAGTATGTATAAGAATGAAGCTCAAGAAATTGCAAAAGCCACTAAAAGGTTTTTTCAATGGGTTTATTCTTTAATAAAAAGTTGAATGTTTAATTCTACTTTTTCAATTCTTCTAAACTTTTTAGGACATCATATTTGTAATATCGCTTCCCTTGTGGGATTTAAGAAACTTTTTAAAAGGATCTAAAAATTCTCGAGTCACATTAATGATTGATTCTTCCCTCTTCTTATTACTTTAATAATGTTATCAGCTTTGTAGTATAATGTCTCCAGATTCAATCTTCAGATGAACTATCTGCTTACAATCTTACATAATACAATTCATGGATGTAAGAAGAAGAACTTCTGATTCAGCTTGCTCTTCCCTGATGTATAACAAAAATTATGTAAATTATATATTTAAAAACTAACCTAATATAATCCCTTATTGCAAATACCTACAAAATTATTGCTAGATAAGATATAATTTTTAAATTGTAATTGTCTTAAATTTTCTTTATCATCTAA
>JAHLWJ010000111.1 GCA_019057975.1 Promethearchaeota archaeon
ACAGATGGTACTAGATGATCGGCCAAGAGATAGCGCAATATAGTTTTTACTGAACTTTTGGGCTAATCCAAGGCTGATCTCTTCACGTTCATTCATACTTAACTGATAACAATGGGTCATATGCAACTCCTTTCTTTTGGCATATTATACCAAAGTTAAGTGTTGCATTTGTAACTTGAACCCAAGCTGTCCCATTTTCTTAGACAATTAATATTTCACTTTTAAATTAAATAAATAGGGAAGGTGTACCAAGTTAATAATTCGGTAACTTTTAGCGGAAAATCTATGGGGTCTGGGGAGCGTCTTATCCGGATGGCTGAGGCTATTAGATATTATTATAGATAGACATCCTAAATGAAGACCTCGTAAAATGGAAAGCTGAAGCATAGAAAAAATAGGATGTGTGCATATTTTAATTAAAAAAAAATGATGGGGAAGAGGAAAAGTGATATTGCAAGACCTGACCCATAAGACCTTCTAGAAAATAATGATTTGATCTTTGGGATTAGAAATGTCAAATGTTGGGACCTGGCCCCTTTATGTCACATAGAGAAAATACGGTCAAACTGAGTTTGACCTATAGTGATTTTGGCAGTATAATTAAAAAAAACCGTAGCATAAAAAACAATGTTTGACATCAAGATACGATAAGGAGCACATCTAATGACAACTAAAAAAACAAGGGTTATCAGACGCATATCGGTGACGAATCTTTTCGGAATGTATGATTATGACCTTGCCATCTCAAGGGACACTTCAAAGACCGAAAAGATGTTTATTCTCTACGGCGATAATGGTAGCGGAAAGACAACTATTCTAAAACTTACCTTTCATTTGCTGGCGCCAGAAAGAGGAGAAGGCCACAAGAGCACTGCTGTCCTAATACCTTTCGAGCACTTCGAGATCGAATTGCAGGATAACACTAAAATCTATGCGAATCGTCCTAAAGGAAAACTCACAGGGAGTTTTTCTATGGGGATTAAATCTCCACGTGGAGAGGAAAAAAAGGTAGAATTTATTGCGAATGAAGACAATGAAACACGTGCAGTTTCGAAAAAGCACAATGAGAAGATTCTCGAATTCATAAACGCTCTCAGTAAACTTGACATTTCCCTATACATGCTCTCCGATGACCGAACAATCCATTTTGCCGGATTGGAACGCCGTACTCCAACTCCCTACGACATGGAATTCGATAATGAATGGATCTATTCAAAAGATAAATTACCCGCTCGTATTCAACGTCGCTCCCAAATCGATCCTGAAATAATAGCACAACGTCTACTTGAAAAGTCGATAAATCGAGCAGAAATGTGGATACGAGATAAAGCCATGCTCGATTCGTCAATTGGTGAATCTAGTATCACCACTTTTTACAATGAAATTCTTCATCGCATCGTATCCCAATCGCAAGATAACAGTCTCGTCCCCACACCGACCAAGAAATCAATTGAGAAACAAGTTAAGAAACTAGAATCACAGTACAAGGAATTTGCGCAGTACCGGCTCCTTCCCAAGTTCAGTGGAAAGGAGATATTGACGGCAGTTTCATCAGTTCCACCAAGTCACGTAAATATCATGATGAATGTGCTTGATCCATACTTGAAGAGTCTAAAGAAGAAATTAGATGCAATGGCTGAAGTCTACAGGAGGATTGATTCATTCGTAAGTATCATCAATCGCTTTCTTACAAACAAGAAACTGGTCTATAATCTTCACTCAGGGATGAGCATTACAACAAATGACGGTACGTCTCTTGAGCCTGCCATGTTGTCATCAGGAGAAAGACATCTTTTCCTGCTCTTCTGTAATAGCCTTGTGGCTGTGGAACGCCCTAGCATTATCATGATCGATGAACCTGAAATCTCCCTTAACATCAAGTGGCAACGGAGCCTCCTCGATTCTCTGTTGGAGTGTATTGGTAACAGTCCAGTTCAGTACCTATTTGCGACTCACAGCATAGAGCTACTTGCACAACACAGAGGTCAAGTAGCAAAGCTAGAGAATATCCGAAGAAAGTGATTATGGATGGATATTAACAAGAAACTTGATGAACTCATTGTTTTATATCGTCTTGAACCTGGCCTTAAAGACATCTATGTCGAAGGGACAAACGACGAAAATCTGATCGAATGGGTACTCTCTGCTCACAACATAAAAGACATCAGAGTGTATTCGATCGATGGTGTTGAGGTAAACGATGATATATTGAAGCGTCACGGGCTCAACAAGGGATCAAATAGATCAAAAGTGCTTGCATTGTCCGCAGAACTAGCGCAGTCGTTACCGGTTACACGCAAGATTGTTTGTATTGCGGACCGTGATCAAGAGGACTACTTGCCTTCAAACCTTGGTAATTGTTTCCTTGAGTTTACTGACTACAACTCAATCGAACTATATCTTCTCAAAAGTTCAATGATTCGTAAGTTTATATCTCTTGTATTAGGAGGTTTTCCCATCTCGGAGGATCGCCTCGTGGCCCAAGCCATACCAATCCTTGAGGATCTCTACATTCTAAGGTTAGCGGGTCAGGTACTAAACTGGAACATGGAATGGATTCCTTTCACGAAGAAATACGTTAAAATTACTGAAGAATTTTCCTTTGATCGCGAGCGTTTCCAGAAAGCGTATCTTCTAAAGAATGGAAAATGGCATAGGAAGGCTGTATTCGAGGCAAAAGTTGAGAAACTCCGTTCAATGCTCAAGGATGACCTTCGCCTCCGCTTACGTGGGCATGACTTGATGGAGCTTCTTTACTATGCAGTAAAGAAGCTCAAAAGCTCTCGGAAGTTCGGAGATGTCCATACTTTTCGAGGTGCCTTTATGGGATGTCTTGAACTCAGTGAGTTGTCTGGTGAAAGATTGTTTCAGCGAATCTTAGCGCTCTGATTTCAATGAGTCATGTTTGAGATTCCAACAAGCGAATCAACCAGACAGTCTATTAAAAATAAATAAGGACACATCCCATTTTCTTAGACAATTAATATTTTACTTTTAAATTAGATAAATAGGGAAGGTGTACCAAGTCAATAATTCGGTAACTTTTCCTAAGGGGTATGATAAGTCCAGCTTCCCAACATCTTCTTAAATGAGTAGAATATGGTAGAGACAGCCTTTTAATGCGTTTTTATCATATTTTAAGAAATTACGTTATGTCAAATGTCGAGACCTGTTCCCAAATATCTTAGAAAGATTTTTACTACTCCAAGGGGCGGTAAGTGGCACGGTAGAACTGTTAGGTATATGTTAGAAAATCCTCTTTAAAAGAGTATTGCCCATTATAAGGAAAGTAAGGTCAAGAATAAGGAATTGGCTTTAGTTTAATATTTACAAATATTCTTAGGTTATTAAAAAATGGAAAGAAATTATAAACAAATATTTTCTTGGGAAAACAAAGAAAGAATAAAATATTTGGAAAATTTTAGAGCTCACGTAATTAGTTATTTTAGCGATATAGGACATAATAACGCTGGAGATACGTGGGAAAAAGAAATAGCCAAGAAAGAGCGAAAAGAAATAAATAAACTTATAGATAAAGCACATTCATATATAATTGCTACTGGCGTCCCACCAGGATTTATCTATTATCCTGCACCAATAACAGGGAGAGAAGCTGTCTATACTAATTTAGTTTTAAATATATTTAACCTAATAAAAATGCACACGGGACACAGACCTCTATTAGATGTTATAGAAAGGACAATAGTAAGATATGAAAATGATATAAAATCTGCAGTTTTGCGAACATGGTTTCCTATTTTTTGGTTCGCATTATTCATAGACTGGGTTGCCAGTTTACCCTTTGAATTTCTTGGTAAGTTTGGATTTCAACAAGACAAGCTTGAAACATCAAAAGGTGGAAGAATTTTCAAATTCCTGTTTTCTTTAATCATTTATATAGAAGCTTTTCTTAATATCTTGAAAATGACAGGCTATTTGCCTAAATTATTAATAATTATGGAAAAAATTATATCTAAATAATATACTTATAAAAATTAACAGGATTATTATTTAGCTTTTTATTTACAAAGGTTAAAATAAAATTCTGTGTAAATAATACTTATTTTTTACACAGAGAAAGTCAAATGACTTAAATTTCACAATCCTAATTAGAGGAGGATATTAAATATGCAAGAAGGTTGGGCAGCTTTTATGGGTGCTATTGCTGGCTCTGCTATAACTGCAATAGTCGCTTTAAAAACTATGGCGTATCAACATTCTAAACTCAGAGAAGAATATATTCAAGATATTTTAATCCAAGAAAGAGTTGAGAAATATAAAGAAATTAATAGTCTTCTTTTTAAACTATGGTGGTATTTACCCCTCCCTCAAACTAGTCTAAAAGTACTTAACTCAGCATCAATACAACGGCAAATAGCAAACACAAAAGAATATATAAACCATAACTCCTTATTTCTTGGGCCTAAAGTACAATATGTTTTTTGGGAATATTTTAGCGAGTTAGAGAAATGGTGTCGTTTACTTGAACATTATTCAGAAAAAGAATTGAACTCTAAATGTCCAAACTTTGAGGACAAATTAAAAAAAACATTAGATAATTTGTTTAATTGTACAAGAGTGGCTATGCTCGAAGATTTAAGTATTTCCGGATTTGAAATTTTTTCTTCCGAAGAAATAAGAACCTCATATAAAAAAGGAATTGAAAAGGTAAAAAATTATTTTAAAAAAGGCAACAAACAATATTAATGAGTTAATTAATTAAAACTGGAGAAGTGATTTATTTGCAAATAATAGCTCTAATCAACCAAAAGGGTAAGGTAGGAAAAAAATACTATTAAATGATTAAAAAATACTACAAATTAAAATATATTTTAAAAAGAAGGATTTTTAAAAGTTTTGCCGTATATACATAATAGATAAGATAAAAATATCTATTTTATAAACTACAAATATCAAAAAGATTCACACCAATTAATGTTCTCAATTTCTAATTAATGACCTTTTAGTAATTACTCCACATAACTACCTTTCTATACTGCAAGTTGCTTCACTATATTTAACTAATTAAGCGCCTTCATTAATATCTAAATAAGGAGGAATACGATGTCTGCGAAAACAATAGAAATAAAATTTGAAGGTTATTGGCGAGATGAGGACAAGTCAGGAGTTTCTGTTCATTCAGTTGTATACTGCGTTTATGAGTGTAAGTATAACAAGAATAATGACTCGGTTTCGTTGCTTAAACTCATTTATATAGGCGAAGCTGATAACGTTCAGGAACGGATTGCAAACCATGAGAAATATCAAGACTGGCGTAAACATGTGCGATTTGGTAACGAGCTTTGTTTCTCTTTTGG
The DNA here is from genome assembly GCA_019057975.1 of Promethearchaeota archaeon. The sequence continues at coordinate 5,319 of JAHLWJ010000111.1, forward strand.
TCCCGTATTACCTACTGATCGTGAACGAGCGGAGGCAGCTATGATCTTTAAACACAAACCACTAGAAAATGAAGAATACAAATACTCCTTTCCTTTCGACCAAACTACAATATCACTATCAGGCGAAATAAAACTACTTAAAACTTACTTCATTGTAGAAAGAACAGAATGATAAGTACGGTTTCAAAATTCATTTTATAATAAGCATGACTGTTATAAATATATGAAATAATACATTATAGGAATTTCTGGAAAATACAAATAAATATTTTTAAAGATATTATTTTATAAAAATAATAACCCTAATCAACCAAAAGGGCAGGGGAGGAGAAACCATTCCCAAATGATCAACAAACAATAAGAATTAAAATATTTTTTAAAAAAGAAGGATTTTTAGGAGAAATGTGGAATCTTAATTTAAGAATATTATATTAAAAGGAGAATTATATGGATGAAATAACATGGAGAGAAGCCATCGAAATAGTGAAACCTTATGTTGTAAAAATAGATACTCCAAGTGGTTCTGGTACAGGTTTTTTATGTGCATATGCTGAAAGTAAGTTAGTTTGTGGTATAGCTACGGCAGAACATGTTGTAAATAAATCATATCTTTGGAAAGAACCAATCCGAATACAACATTTTATTTCTGGAGAAACAAAATTTTTAAATGCATCCAATAGAGCAATTTATCGTGATTTGAAATTAGATACAGCTGTTATTCTTTTTGTAAAGGGCAAAATCCCTTTCCCTGAAGATACATTAACGTTTCTTTCTGAAAAAAAATATTATAAAGCGGGAAATGAAATTGGCTGGGTTGGCTTTCCATCGGTTTCCCCAAATAATTTATGTTTCTTCACAGGTAGAATCAGTTGTTGGGTGAATGACTCACGAACTTATTTAGTAGATGGCGTAGCAATAAACGGTGTTAGTGGTGGACCCGTTTTCTATAGAGCTACAAAACAAATTGAAGTAATTGGCTCTGTCTCAGCATATTTACCTAATATAGTAGGAGCTACTCCTGGACTAGCAATGGTAAGTCATGTTGAACAATACCAAAAAGTGATAAAGACTATCAAAAACATGGAAGAAGCTAAAAAGAAAGAAGCTCTCTTAAAGAAATTGAAAAAGAAAGATTAGTTAAAATAACATCTGATAACTGAATGGCGGGGTCCAATTAGTGGCTTGTGCCGTTTCGTAATGTACTTCAATCAAATAAAATGAACAAATTTTTCCCAAAAGCCTTGCCTTTAAAGAGCAGGGGTTATTTTTTAGATTACAAAAAAATGGGCCTCGAAATTTTGATTTTAAGGGGGGTCTTTTTCAAAATAGGTACAATCATAGGGGGTAAGTCAAATTTTCTTCATATACGCAGTATATGAGCGTTTTTGAAAATCCTTCAAAGCCTTTGTTTATAAGGATTACAGCGGTTTGTGTAAATCTTTTTTTATAAAGTAAATATAGTAATATATATAAAAATTATAGTTTTTTTATAGTTTTTGAGTTGAAAAAAAGAGGGAATATTGGAATATATAGGAAGATGAGATTGTCGCGCCCTGATAAATATGGGCAATGACATTATACGAGATTGCCACGCACCCAAAGCGGTGTTCGTAGTGACAGAAAAAAATAAAAGATGTACAGGAATAATGAGATTGCCACACTTTATTTGAAAGTTCGCAATGACAGAGGGATGGATTCCCGTTTTCACGGGAATGACAGAAGGGAACAGGAATAACAGAAGGAAGGAACACTATAATTAATTACTTTGAACATGAGAAAAAGAATAATAAAATAAAACTTTCGGAGAATTTTATATTTTTTTTCAATTTTACAACGTCCTATAATATATCTTATGTAAAGTATTATAATATTTTATACAAAAATATATATTTTCATACTATTTTACTATTTTGAGACATAATTGTTTAGCAATAAAACATTTTTAGAAGGACAAATAAAAGGCATTTACTATTTTCTCTTTTAATAAAAGACTTTTAATTTTGGATAATGATATCTATATACCCTGTGGTTTAGTTGCTCTTTTTTTGGTGATTTGTTAAAATCAAATCCATAAGTCTCTACTAATTCTTTAAATCTTTCTAATTCTGCTTTAGTTTGTGTGATGATCTTTTTCCGCATGAATGTAAGTAATAATTTTAAAAGCAATAATTTGCCCTTTCCCGATCAGCCAAACTCATTTTAGTTCCATTATTCACTGAATAAAAAGTAGTTTCTACATGAACAATTAATGCTTCGCTTGATACTCGGGAAACATACTTTTTCCCCGGTTCGCAATGTTGCAGTCTGTCTTCCATAATATAAGAACGGCTTTTTTCATAATAATGAAGGTGCGCGATTGAGCCAACTTCTCCTATTTTCCCTTTTATAACTTCAGATTTTTCCAAACTAGTCATCCAATAAACAGCATTTTTTGGTTCCAAAAAAGCTTGTGATACAATATTGGAGGGTTTGTTAATTATAATGCACTTATTTTGAAATATGTCATTTTATACTCCTTTGTTAATTTTTATAAACATATATTTTCGCCTAAATTATAATATATTATTATTTATTTTATTTTTATTATATTTATATTTACATATATTTAGTTATTCCAATATTTTTTGCTTTTATTTATTATGTTAAATGTTAAATGTTTTTAAAGAGAACCCTTTTTAAAAACTTATTTCAATACAATCCCCTGCCCTGCCCCTGATGTACGTTCTTAATCGCGTGTAGTTTCAGGTAATTATAAAGGTTAAAATGATTATAAATGAGGTTGTAATATGTAGTATTTTAATGTTAACTTAACAAGATTGCCTGTTAACAAGTTAAATGAAAAGCTGCGACAACATTTTTCTTTTGGTAAAGTGTATTATATTCATCGCAAGCATCTTTTGTTCTTTTAATGATGACCTTAATATTTTTTGATTCTAAATATTTAATTAATTCTAAGGGTACTTTCATTAAACCATAATATCCTGTTCCGATAATTAGTGTTTCAGGTTTATTGTCCAAGATTTTCTTTATATCTTCGATGCAAAGATTGTGGCTTTCTCTTCGCCACCATTTATCATCGATACTATTTTTATAAATAATAATATCGGAATGATATTCTTTACTATTAATTATTATTTTTCCAAAATTATATGATTCTATCACTTTATTATTCTCCTAATTTTTTTAATTTTTCTGTAATATTACATTCAATTATACTTATCGATATATTTTTACCTTGACTATTTTTTTATAATATAATTAAAAAACGTAGTTTTCAAGACCAACATAAATTATTTATCTTCAAAATACTGCTTATATGTAAAAAAAAGACAATAAACAGGGAAATCTTTTCATAGGTTCTTGTCCTGCTAGGCTCCCCGGAAAGAACGAGTTTCGCAACTTTTGTTTAAATGGCAAAACTGAAAAGGTATATCAAAAGTTAGAAAAAGTTACCGAATTATTGAGCCGGTACAATCGTTCCCTGATTCATGGAAGCATAGTTTACCATTTCCATCACAGAAGTTGCCATCATTGTCCCAATGATACTCCGAGTTCAAAAGCTTTATGGAGCAGTTCTTCTCGCTTTCTGGCACCTTCTCCACGGTCAGAGTCCGTAATAACTAAAGTATCTACCAACTCAACATTAGCGAAATATTTGCACCAGATTCTTATAGATACCAGTGCGTGTTCAGGATTTTTCGATATGTTAGCCACCCAGATAAAGATGCCCTTCTTTCTTTTCTCCAACCTCGACTTGAATATCAATTTACCATCCGGGAGTGTAACCATCTCCGCCAGGCAATTTGAGCGATCAATGAGCAATTTGAGCTGAGCGCTGAAGGAACCAAAATATGCAGGAGCCCCGATAACCAGAGCATCAGCGGTGGCAAGAACATCATATATTTTTTCCATTCCATCTCGGTAGAAACAATAATCAGGGGCGGGAAACCTGTCACAGGCTTGACAGGGCATTATTTCCAAATCATTGAGGTAGATTTTTTCTGTTTCTGCACCGATGGACTGGGCACCTTCCAGCACTTTCGTTACAAGGGTATCAGTGTTCATCTCTTTCCTGGGACTACTTACAATTCCCACTGCTTTTAGAACCATAGTTTCATTCGCTCCTTGCAATGGTAATTTCAGCTACAATCGATAGACACAATAATGCGTTTATCCTGCCAATATGGCATAATATCGGCAGTATTAAGGACTTTCCTAATGATTAGGGATTGCCTCTTCGGTTCTTTTTCTTATAATTTTATTTTTTAGATACATTAAGATCTCAATAAAATTCTACTATTATTTATATACTATACAACTTATTAAAAATCCTTCTTTTTCAAATAAAAAAGCCCTTCAGTAAAATGCCAAAGGGCTTGAAATGTCTTGGCTCCCCAGATAGAACGATTATAGAACTTTTTGTATGAGTGATGAAACTGAAAAAGTGTGTCATAAGTTAGAAAAAACAATGAGCATCTGTTAAGAATCAAAAGACAGAGTTACGCTAAGGAAAATTAAAAATAGCAATAAGAGAATAAAAATGTAAAGCTAAATGGGAATAGTTTAACTTATTCAACTTTCCCGGTTAACAGGTTATAGCCAGGAGGGACTTTATATAAAGCTTTTAACATCTTTTTTACATTTTTATCAATTGAAAATTCCCACCATTCCCCATATTTTTTTTTATCTGCCTTAAAATTAAAACCGGCAATCCGAGTAAATGTTGATAAGAAAAACTTATTATTTTTGCTATCATGGACATACTTGTTGCTAAGTGAAATTACCCATTTTTCTAAATTATGCCCTTTCCAACTCCATTTATGTTCTGCAGCATATTTATTTGAGACATATGATTCAAAAACTACTTTACTTGTTTCTTTATTATTACTTAACTGAAAAATAGTCTTATCTCCTATTATCTGATTAATTATCTTAATAATTTTTGGCAAACCCTTATAAGTTGTTCCATTATACACATAGACAATCCCATCAGGCCATCTTTTTACATAATTTTCTCCATAACCGAACTTTTTTATTAAAGATTTTTCTGAATCGGTTAATTCGTCTGAGGAAGCGTTCCCGCTTAAAACGCAATAAGAATAATTTACCATTAAAAAAACAGCCAATATAAAGACCAGACTATAAACTAATTTCTTTTTCATGAATCTACTCCTTTCAATTTTTTTATGGATTTTCCTTTTAATCAGCTAGTGAAAAGGATTAGATACCCATAGAAAAGAGTAGAGTTTTAATCGGCTCTTCTCTTTTCTATGTAGAGAGTTAAATTTATCTTAATTTTTAGATCTCAATTCTACTCAAAGAAAAACTTTCTATTTTTGTTATAATAAAAATCGTTTCAAAAATTAATTAAAAATCTAATATTTTAATGCCTCTTTAATATAATCGTTTTCCAGTTAGATATAGTTATTACTTATATTTACTGGTTTTCTAAAAGCTCCTGGAATTCTTTAATAATGTTCTCAACAGCTTTATCAGTAGGTAAAATTGTAGATTTTTCGTTTAGATTATCAGTAGTAATTTTAAAAATTCCATCAATTAAATATTCACCGATATCTAATATATCACCGCTTTCATTTTCCAAACTTACTTTTAAATTACCATATCGATTATCCCAAGACTGAACTTTCCAATCGTCATCAAAATAAACAGTAGAATTTCGATATTTAAAAGATTTAAAAGATATTTGAATAGATTCAGGGGTCCCCATAGCTCTAATAACATCTTCTACAGAAGAACCAATGGTAATGGGAGGAGCATTAGGATCTTTTCCAATATTATTAATAGTTACAGCGGTCATAACATCATCTACAGAAGAAAATCCTACTTTTCTTGAAATTGACAATCTAGTTGTATTTATGTCCCCAATAATGTTTCCCTGTCCATCTGATATTTTAAATATTCCCGCTGATTTTCTCATATTGATAGCATCATATTGTGGTGTAGGGCTTTTGTCATTAGAATAAATATCTTTTAAGTATGTTTCTCGAATCTTTGACGAAACTTTACTAGCAATTGGAGTAATGTCAGCAGAATATTCGATAACCCAAACCTGAGCATAAACAAATGATAAAAATAATGAGAGGATAGTTAAAACAAGAACTGTTAAAATAATAATTCTTTTATATTTCATAATATTCCTCTTTATACAATGTTTTTATTACTTTTATAGCGAAGTAAAGAGATTTTAATTTTTCTTAAAAATTATATAATTTTGTTGTATATCTCACAAAAAATATTTTTCAGATAAATATATTACTAATGATACAATACTATACAATACTATAAATTTTTAAAAAATCCTTCTTTTTCTATAAAATATTTTTAAAAAATAAATAACCCTTCAGCTTGATTGCCAAAGGGCTGATTATTTTCTGGCTCCCCTATCGTTTTCTAATTGGAACCAAATTGTAGAAAAATTACGAAACATCTATAAATTAAAGGAGTTAATTAGTATTCCTGCAAGTACTATAAATCCTGTTTGATTGCTTCTTACCACTTAATTGTCAATAAGTATCCCCTACTCTCATTCTAACCATGTATACTACATAAGTAGATATTATTATTCTGATATAAAACATCAAGTTATAAAACGCCAATAAATTATATTAAGACTGTACAAAATGGATATAGTAGAATAATTAAATAAATTTTGGTTTTGGTTATTGATAGGAAAAGTCAAAAAACAACCTCTATTGCTTTCTTCATACTTAATAGAATGGTCAATGATATTAATTTGCAGCATGGAGCATTATTTAGATACTATCAATGAAGCATAACCTACAACTTGATCATACATACCAGTTATATTACCGGATGTTGCATATTTAAGCAACTCAACTTTTTTTGCACCTAATGTTTCACAGGCGATAAGCATTACAGTAATTGGACCAGGGCCACACATAGTTAGATTCTGATGATAAATCATATCATATAGTTTCTTGGGATTGAATTCAAGAATGGCATTTATTGCTTGTTTATCAACGTTTTCAGCGTATTCTTGTGGTTCATAGTGGGTAAAGTCTGAGCTAGCAATTATTAAAATATTTTTATCAACTACGGAAGAACATATTGATTTTGCAATTTCTATATCCGTATCAATATCCTGACGAGTCATGCAAATTGGTACGAATTTAATATCTTTACCGAAAATGTACTGAATAAAGGGTAATTGGACTTCTATGGAATGTTCATACTGATGGGCTTTTTTATCGTTTTTAATTATTTTGGAGTTTTTTAAAATGTCTTCTGCCATTTCTGCATCAATTTCCAATTCTCCTAATGGTGTTTTCCATTTTCCTTCCGCCATAATAGAAACATCTTCCCCGAAGCCACGATGATTAGGCCCCAATATAATAATGGTGTCGGGTTTACCATCTAAAGCAATTTTATAAAAGCCGTTAGCCGCAACAGGTCCTGAATACATATAGCCCGCATGTGGGCTAATTAATCCAACGATATTGTTTTCTTTTTTGGGATTTACCAGAGGAATTTCACCAGGTCCTATTTTATGTAAAAAACAATTTTCAATCTGTATATTTAAAGATTTTGAATCACCAGCGTAAAAACTACCTGCGACGGTAGGTTTTCTTAAATTTAACTCTGCCATTGACCGTACCTCCCCTACTCTTTTAAAAGTATAAACCAACTAAGTGTTTTAAATAATTTCTGATTAAAATCTTCCTCTTTTGGAATGTCGACTACTTTTTCTCCTCTTTCTTATTTTTGGTAATAATATTATAAAAAATATTATTACAATTAAGGATAAAAAGCCTGCTCTAAAATAAGTTGAATAAAATAAATATTTAGAATAAGATAAATAATATCTTTTTTTGGCTGAAGGATAATTAGGGTTTAAATTTAATACCTCCTTATATTGTTTGGATGCATCTTTGAAAAGGGATTTTTTTTCATAATCTACCGCTAAATTAAATTCGGAATCAATAATTTTCAATTTTATTCTTTGATCATCCGGATGGACCTTTTGAATATAGTTATAAGCTTCGATAGCTTCTTCCCATTGTTTATTTTCATAAAAAGCAGTA
>JAHLWJ010000549.1 GCA_019057975.1 Promethearchaeota archaeon
TCAGTGGCCGGCACAAACCTTATCTGCTGCCATATATGAAGATTCTGCTGTTAGAACGATGGAAAGAGGAGCAATTTCGAAAGGGAGAGATTCAGAAACGAATCAAAATATTTTTCCTAAGTTAGAGTTAGTACGTCTTACTATTCCTCGACGAGTTTACACCAACACTCACATGGAGTATACAGCAAATTCTATAATAAATCTCTATGAAAAAAGAGAATTCATTCCCGGACTGAAAATGGTGTATGAACCTAAATATTTAAGATTCTTCCAAGCTCGCTTTGAGCAACTACATTTATGAATGGGTTTTAAATTTCATCGGAATAATTATTTAAGTCATTTAATTTTAAATTAAAATTTAACTTACTTAATTTCGAATCAATATTGAACAATTAATTTTTTATCTTAGGCTAGTATTTTATCATCAGCATACAATAAGGATTAGGATAATCATGTCATATCTCGAAGTCGCAAAAATACACCCAAAACTAGGAAGATTATTAGAAGAGGATGTCGAAATTAGTGATAAAGCTGCAAAAGAATACGCTGCTAAACATGGAGTCAGTGTGGAAGATATCACTAACATGAGGGTAGATGTAGCTCTTTTGTTAGGCATGAGTCGACACATGGCTGCAGCTGGTGCACTTGAAGTTAATAAAAGTATCCCGAATGATGTATCATTCAAACGCGTGGATGCAGGAAATGTGGAATCGGAATGGATTTATGTTTCCAATGTCAAAATGAAAAAAGTTTTTTTTCACCTATTTGGAGGTGGATATATAATGGGAAATCTTGACATACGCCGGTGGTCACCTTATTTGTATTCAAAAGAAACTCACATGCGGTGTCTAAATGTAGGATATCGACTGGCACCGGAGCATCCTTACCCTGCTGCTTTAGAGGATTCAATTAATGCCTACAAGTGGTTATTGGCTCAAGATATTGACCCAAAGGATGTAATCATATGCGGTGAATCTGCAGGTGGAGGTTTAACAATGGCAACGATGCTAAAACTTAGAGATTTAGAGTTACCTATGCCAGCTGCAGCGGTCATGCAATCTCCATGGGTTGACTTAAGTGTAAGAGGGAAATCATTAAAAACTTTTTATAAATACGAGCCTGATATAGCTTCTGGCGTGGAAGCAATGGCAAACTTATACGCAGGAAGTTATAGTCGGAAAAACCCGTACATTTCTCCTGTTTATGCAGAATTGGAAGGTTTGCCACCCCTTTTAATTCAAGTGGGAGGTATTGAAGTGTTGCGGGATGAGGCGATGTTATTAGCAGAGCGAGCAAAAACATCAGGTGTTGAAGTAACATTAGAAGTTTATGAAGGAATGACTCACGTGTTCCAAGGTTTTTCTGATAGGTTAGAAGAAAGTATGAATGCGTGGAAGAATATTGGGAGTTTCGTTAAAAAACATATAAACTAAGCAGTAAATAATCTTTGTAAGTTTTTTTTTTACCTTTATAAATATTCTTTCAAGCAAAATTTGAACAATTATCCCTATAACTTCTGAATTAGATAAAACAAATCGTAAGAGAATAACCTAGGCAGAAATTGAAACGGATACTTTTTCTTAAGAATTATCCTAATATTTTAGTCTTGGGGTTTGATAAATTTTATTGAGATTCACTTCAGAAAAATAAATTAAATTAGAAAATTAATTGGAAAGTATAGAATTATTGAAAGAATTGCTGCGATTGGAAAAGTCAATAACCAAATTGCGATGATTTTCCATAATCCTTTTTTCATTGGTGCATTGCTTGCTTTTGAAAGTCCTACTAGTGATGCTACAAGCAAATGAGAACCAGAAAGAGGGATTTTCTGAATTGTCCCAATAAGCATGACGGCTGCTGTTGGTACTTGCACAGCAAATGCCGTACTCGGCCGAAGTTCCGTCATTTTACCTAAGCTTTTAATAACAATTCTTCCCAAAACCATTACACCAGCTGCTAAACCAAAACCAGTCATGATTAATAATAAAGTTAGATTGATCTCATCTCCAACTCCAACAACTATTCCAACTGCGTTAGAACAATCATTTCCTGCTCTAGAGAAGGCTGTAATACATATTATAATTAAGATTATGTAGGAATATTTGTTCTCTGATCTTTCAAAGTCTTGGAATCCCTTTAAGGTCTTGAGTTTACGTTTATTAAGTACCTTAACAACTCCATAGGTTACTGTAAAGCCTACTATCGGAGATGCTAACCACCATATACTCATATTTAGTATTGTGCTCCAATTTACACCAGTTCCCCCTCCTAATAACATCCCTAGTCCCATAATTCCTCCTATTGTAGCGTGAGTTGACGAAATTGGAAGCCCAAAAGCACTAGATAATATTAACACAATAGCAGTTGAAATCAAAATGGTCATGACAACAGCATCCTGGCTAATGCTCGGATCATTATAATCTAATAAAAGGATCGAGTCACCTACTGATTTAGAAACACCCTCCCCTAGTAATAGTGCTCCAGCGATCGCAAAAATCGCTGCTAAGATGAGAATTTGTTTCATATTAAGAATTCGTGATCCATAAAGCGGGGCCATCGTTTCATCGTTAGCGCCAATTCCAAAGGAAATGATCACACTTATGATTAAAAATATGATTAAGATGTATTCTAACGCCATTTTACCCATCCATCCATTTCTATTTACTTGGGTATTTTATAATTAATCCTCTCAGATAATCTGACGTCTCTTCAACCCACGATACAATATCATACATATATGTGACTAGTTTTGAAGTTAGGTATACTTTAGTGGGATCGTCTGTCATTTTGTATAATTTTCCAAGTAAGTTAAACTTAGCCGTTCGCGCTACTCTCTTTTTCTCTTCAATTTCAAAGGTTTTCTTGTAAGCACCATCAAAATCAGTCTCAATTAATACAGCACAATTCACTAGCTCTTCGACAGCTTGACTGCACGCGCTGTATAATATTTTGAACTCCTCCTTGATTTCCTTATATAGCTTGAAAGGATACACTTCCAGAAATCTTGAGAAAAATTCCATCTTATCGTTTACGGCATCTATCATCATCAGAATTTTATACCTGTCTTCAACTAGAAAAGGAAGGGCTCTTTTATCCCTGAAAAGAACTTGAGTAAATTTATCTTTTAGCTCATCACACTTTTTTTCCGCTTGAATGACTCCTTTTAAGGAATCCTTTTTTAATTTGTCATTTGTAAAAGTTGAGAGCAATTCATGTAAGAGAGCAGAGGCATTCAATGTCTCGGCTAAGAATTCCTTGTTAACCTCATATAATTCATTTTTCTTTTCTTTTAACAATTTCATTTTATTCACATACCAAATTCATGAA
>JAHLWJ010000550.1 GCA_019057975.1 Promethearchaeota archaeon
TTGAACAATTAATTTCATCCTATTTTTAGAAAGAATATAACTAAAATGACTTCTTGCCGGTTCATAAAAAAGTCTTGAATTTAAAATTTTACATATTAAACCTATTTTTTTCTTTTTACCCTCCCACCATTCTAGTTCTCTTTTTTTCTGATCTTCATTATTTGATTCTTTCATTATTAGTTAATCATTTTGGTAAGAATTTAATGTTATTCTATAATTATTATTAACTGTAGGCTCTTCTAAGATAACTGTGTCTTGCGTGTATGAACTCGCCGGTCTTAGCTTAGTAGGATATATTTCGCCTTTTGCATTAATACCAAATATTGTACTAAAAACAAATATAAATATTAATACGATACATACATAAGTTAGTTTTTTCATTCTAAGCTTCTCTCTCGCTTTCAACTAAGAAACTAAAGAATATAATTAAGCTAAAGAATAAAATACTTGAGCTAAAAAACCTAATACCATATGACATACTCTTATTGAATATATCGTAAAAAAACAATAAATTTAATGGAAAATTAAAGACAATAAGTATTCCAAAAAACCCGAATCCGCTTAAAGCAAGTACCACGAGAATAAATAAAGTAGTTCCTTTAAGACTTGTCTTTTTAAATATTCCTTTTCCGTTTAGACCAACGATATTAAGAAATACTCCGAATATAAGAGCGTTTAATGCCGTAAATACCCAATTTGATTCGTTTTCGTTTCCAACGGTAAGATAAACGCTAATAGAGTCTAATGTTAATAGTAATAATCCTAACAACCCTAAAGAGTTAGGGAAATACATTTTTATTAGTTTTGGTTTGTCGTTCTTATTCCACTTTCTAAATAATACCATTAAAGTAATCGGTATTACTATCAGAATTATAAACACATAGAAAGGAATTTTTAAACCGTAAGAAAATATTGGTACTGCAATAACTGTAAAATTAATCCATTCAGAAGTGTAATTTGTTAAGGTATTAACAGTTGTATAATTTATAATTTGATTGTCAGTCCAGAAGTATATAAACCTATAACTATAACTCCCTAATTCTGAAAAAGATTTAGTAAAATTAACCCTTGATGGCATCCAAAAGGTAAAATTAAAATAATCTATTGAAAAAGTAAACGGTGCGTTATCGATAAAATATATTCTTAAACCGTAAATTGAACTATTAGATAAAAACCAATTATTCGAATTTAAAGCGTAAGAGAATTGAGTATTAACCGTACTTGAAGTATTGAACAAGTTGATCCATTGGTTTGAACTGTAATTGAATATTTCGCAATTTAAATCGATAATTCTATTTGATTTGTACCAAATATTTAACTCAGATAATAAAATCAATTCGTTTCCGTAATTAAAGGTATCATTTATATCTAAAGATAAGCTATATAAAGGAATCTCTTGATTTTTTCCTATATAGTAATTAGAATCCCAAGAAAAACCAACTGCATCAACCCAACAATAATAATCAACTTGTCCGGTGGTACTCATAAACTTTAATGTATCCATAGCTATTACAGTAGAATTGTCTGGATTTTTATAATAATCATAATTACCGTGTCTTTCTCCATCAATTTCAATATACCATTGACTTGAACAGTTAAAACCAATTCTAAAATGGTACCAAGTGTTAATATCTACAGTTTCTTTTATAACAGTATATCCTAAATATAAATGATAATATTTTATTTGACCATCCATTATAACAATAAAAATACCTGCTGTAATAACATCATCGAAAATAGCTATAATCATACCTTTATCGACATCACTTACTTTTATCCAAAACTCAATTATGCCAGTTGATTTTTCTGGAAATGTTGTGAAGCCTTCTATTCCACCTAATAGGTTATTATCATACATTTCCAATACTTTTTTATGTTCGTTCGTTAATCCACTGACTTTAGCTACGCCCCCACAGTCAAAAATCGTCCAATTCTCTGGCTCAGAGCCAATATTATCATTTTCAAAATCATAAGTAGCGTTATAATTAAACCAATATCCATTTTTTCCATTTGAGTAATTAGGATCCCAAGAATATCCAATTGCGTCAATATAACTACTACATCCTAAATTTCTAAATTTCATTTCATTAACATAATCTATTTTTGATACAAATTGATAATCATTTCCTATAAGTATATCATTAATAAACCAATCAAATGTATCTGTTATAGTATTAAAAGAAATTCTATTAAGATACCAAACATTAGGAATATAATCGCCAAGAATATGCCATGAACCGTTATAAATTCCGAGCAATCCATCGCTTCTATAAGCTATAAAAATAACTTCAGATAATAAAATTGTATGATATTTAGAATTAGAGTCCATATTAATCCAAAACTCTACGCTTCCAATTTGTTGATTATCAAACTTATCTTTTATAGAATGCCATGATGAATCATTTTCCGAATAGTTCATAACTGTGCTATGATTATCGTATTCACTTATTACTTCTGCATAAGTGTTTCCAAAACTCCATCCAAGTTCGTCAATCCAATCAATTTCAATATCTTTTTTTCCAATTTCATTTTCAAATGTATAAGTTGCTGGATACTCTTGATAAGAGCTATTACTCGAATAATACATTTGGAATTGAGAATCTTGAGAACGAGTTAAATTAGATTCTAATAAGGATATTTGGTAATTATCTAATAAAGTAGCGTTATAAGTTTCTATATTAGACATATTACTTAAATTAATAAAATCGATTGAACTATTATCAAAAGCAAATTTAGGATTACTTTCGTTATATATCTGAGAAGTAAAATCATAATTGGTATTCTGAAATAAAGTAGCTTTATTTTCAATGGAATTAGACCAATTAAAATCAGCAATAGCTGTTGAACTAATAGAAATTAAAAAAAAGGAAATAAATAAAGATAATAAAAGATAAGAAGTTATTCGGGTTTTCATATTTCTGCTACACCTTTATTCCCCGTTTTGTTTTGTTTTGTTTTTTTCTTATTAGAGCAATCATGATTTTTTTAAAATCGTGTAATATTTTTGACCAGGCATAATTTTTCATAATATAATTGAATCCTTTTTCACCAATATCTTTTAAACTCTCTTTTTGTTGGCTTAGCTCACCAATTTTTTTTATTAATTCTTCTTGATTTTTAGTAAATATCACTCCTTTATCTTTACCAATCTCTTGAATAACACTTGGTAAGCTATTTGATAAAACAGGTTTTTTCATTGCCAAGTATTCCATCACTTTTACTGGAGTAATGTCTTTTGTAACATCGTTAAGTTCAAAACTCATCAAGCATAAATCTGCTAATTCAATGTACTCTGTAATTTCGAAAAATGGAACTTTGCCT
>JAHLWJ010000112.1 GCA_019057975.1 Promethearchaeota archaeon
TTAATTTTAAATTTGTTAAAGAAGTGCATCCAGAAGTAGAGCATTATTAAAATGGTTTTTTGATTACATTCTAAATTTTATTCTATAATGAGAAAATCAATTGTCCCTCTTCTTGATATTTTATTAATAAATCTGCAACTACATATGATTCGACTAATTCTATACCTTTAATTAACTCTGATTCATCCAAACCAATAAGATTAGCAGCAAGATCGCAACATTTGAAATGTATTCCCATCGTAAGGCATTCGGTTATCTCATCATCATATCGCATTCTTCCAACTTTATTTTTTTTTCCAAGTATAATTCCCATTGGCCCCCAAAGCACAATAATAACATCAAGTCCCTTACTTCTATAATACTTGGCAAATCGAATTATTTCCAATGGACTAGTTGATTCATAAATCATATCTTTTAAGAGCAATAATACTTTTGTAACCTTTCTCATTTAATCAACTCTCTTTTATTTTTAATAAGTTTCTTCTTATTCAGATTATGATTTATTTGTTATTTGTTAACATAATTTAAGTTTTTCTTTAAGAACTAATAGAGTATAATTATAAAAAATTAAGATAAAAAATAAATGGATTAAAGTTTTATTGTTTCATTGTATTATGTTCTTCTATCAGTATTACTCATTTTATTCAAAGTTAAAAAAAAGGAATTAAAATTTGATTCTTATGGATTTTACTAGTGAACAAATAGAAAGATACTCGCGACAAATTGTTTTGAAAGAAATAGGAGGAATAGGACAAAAAAAACTATTAGATTCAAAAATAACTATAATTGGATGTGGAGGACTAGGGTCTCCTGTCGGGTATTATTTAACTGCTGCGGGAATAGGAAGTATAAAAATTGTAGATTTTGATGTGGTAGAACTATCAAATCTGCACAGGCAAATTCTTCACTTTAATAATGATTTAAATAAGAAAAAAACTCAAAGTGCTTACGAAAAATTACATAAATTAAATCCTGATGTAAATATAGAGGTTGTTAATGAAATTCTCTTGCCAGATAATATTAAAGAGATTTTAAAAGATTCTGATTTTGTTATTGATGGCTCTGACAATATACCTACAAAGATGCTAATTAATGACGCATGTGTTAATCTAGACATTCCCTTTAGTATAGCTGGTGTTATACGATTTAACGGTCAAATTATAACTGTAAATCCACAGGAAAAAACAGCTTGCTATAGATGCGTTTTTGGTGATATAACAGAACATGAGCCATCTATGTCTTGTTCTCAAGCAGGAGTAATTGGTCTAATTCCAGGTATTGTAGGTTGTATTCAAGCAAATGAAGCAATTAAGTATGTTTTAAAATTAGGAGATTTAATAACTAATAGAATGCTGTTTTTAGATTTATTAAAATATAGATTTAGCTTTATAAAGGTTGTCAGAAATGAGAATTGTTTAGCATGTGGAGATCAAGCTATAGATTTAGTTGAGACACATGAATATAACATAGGTGATGTATGTTTTGAATGACAATAAAGAAAAACAATATAACAAGATACAAAACTTAGATATAAGAGGAAAGGTTTGCCCAATGACTTTTGTATTCACTAAATTAGCATTGGAAAAAATGAATCCTGATGAAATATTAGAATTAACATTAGATTTTCCTGCTGCTGTAAAAAATGTTCCCGATAATTGTAAACGACAAAATATTGGAGAATTGATCGATATCAAAGAAGTAGATAATGAGAAAAAAATATGGATTCTTTTAATCAAAAAGATTTAAAGGCGGAGAAAGATGACTGACATCGAAATTAAGAAAAAAGATAATTTAGTGGGACTTGGGTTAGTCTCTGGTGGATTAGATAGTCTGACGGCATGTTTATTAATAAAACAACAAGGATTTGATGTTATAGGGCTAAACTTTAAATCTCCTTTTTGTCTGTGTGATAAAGTACTCAGTCATTCAGATTGTGGGTTAAACTTATTCCATGAAAAGCTTGGAATAAAGATCTATTCTTTATCAAAAGGAGATGATTATTTAGAGATTATTCGTAATCCAAAATTTGGATATGGAAAAAATCTTAATCCTTGCATTGATTGTAGAATATATATTTTGAAAAAAGCAAAAGAATTTAAAAAGAAAATAAACGCAGATTTCATATTTACAGGTGAGGTACTCAACCAAAGACCAAAGTCTCAACATATGAAAGCGCTTAATATAGTAGAGAAAGAATCTGGTCTTGAAGGAAAACTTTTAAGACCATTATCTGCTCTTCAATTAAAGCCAACAATTTATGAAGAACGAGGATTAATTGATAGATCGAAGTTATTAGGAATAAAAGGGAGAAGCAGAAAAGTACAATTAGAGCTAGTCAGAAAGCAGGGATTAATGGATGAATACTATGCATGTGGTGGGTGTTTATTAACAGATAAGAATTTTTCAAACCGCATGAGAGATTATTTAAAATACAATAATGCTTTAAAAATAGAAGACATGAATATTTTAAAGTATGGTAGACATTTTCGATTTAAAGACTCTAAAATTATTGTAGGTAGGAATGAAATCGAAAATAACATGCTACTTCAACTTAAGAAGCCAAGTGATTTAATAATGGAAGTTCAAGATGTACTTGGACCAATAACTATTATTCAAGACGAATTTAATGAAGAAACTTTAAAGTATGCTGCATCACTTACCTTGAGGTACTCCGATTGCGAGGAATCTAAAGGTAAAGTATTATATGGAAAAGATTATCAAAATCTTAGTAAAGAAATTTCTTCTGAGATAGAAAATGATGAAATCTTAAAGAAATATATATTATAGTGGATTTTATTTGAAGAAGTATCTCTTATTTTTCTTTTTATTTTAAACTTAATACTTTCGAACTTAATTTAATGAATTAGATCCATTTGTGTATATAACCATTACGAATATAATGTAATAGAACAAGATATAAATAGAGATTTTAATACTAATGAAATATCATAGCAATTTACGTAAATATTTATGTGAAATTTTAAGACTTTTTATTTAGTTGGTGTTTCATTAATGATTTCTAATGATCGAGATTTAGTAGAACTTTTACCAGATATAATATATGAAGCAGACTTAAACTTAAATCTGACTTATGTTAATTCTGTTGCGTTTGAAAAATTTGGGTATTCCCAAGAAGACTTAAATAATGGTTTAAATATAGCTCAATTGATTGATCCAAGTTACAAAGATAGAGCTTTCTCTAAAATTAAACAGATTTTTGAAGGTAAAGTAACTAAACCTGAAGAATATTTACTTCGTAAAAAAGATGGGAGTAGTTTTCATGCTAGAGTTCATACC
Organism: Promethearchaeota archaeon; assembly: GCA_019057975.1. The sequence goes on from JAHLWJ010000112.1 coordinate 3,298, forward strand.
AGGCCTATTTACAAAAATGGTCATATCGTTGGCTTAAGAGGAACTATAAATGATATAAATGAGATGATTTTAGCAGAACAAGAATTAAAGGAGTCTGAAGAAAAATTTCGCACTATTACTGAACAATCATTTATGGGTATAATAATAATACAAGATGGTCTTTTTAAATATTTTAATGAACAAGCTAGAAAATTAAATGAATATACCCTCGAGGAAATTCAAAGTTGGGAACCATATGAATTTTCTAAACTTATTCATCCAGATGATAAAGAATTTGTGATGGAACAGGCTAGGAAAAAACAAATAGGTGAAAAAGATATTGTTCAGCACTATAAATATCAACTTTTAACAAAAACAAGCAAAGTTCGATGGATTGAAAACTTTTCAAAGACAATTATTTACAAGGGTAAACCTGCTGATTTGGTAATGTCTGTTGATATTAGTGATAAAATTAATGCTGAACAGAGATTAGAAGAATCAGAAGAAAAATTTAGAAAAATTCTTGAAGCTATTCCTGATACATTCTATTTGTTATCTGCTGATTCCACGGTTTTAGAATGCAAAAATTATGATCAAGAAACAGAAATTTTTTTTAAACAAGACTATCTTGGCAAAAAAGTACAAGAATTTTTACCTAGTGATATAGCTAAGATTGTTGCGTATAATATTTCTAAAACGATTGATACCCAAGAGCCTCAAACAGCTGAATTTACAGTACACATAAATAATGATTTTTTTACTGCTGAAGGGCGTTTTCTCTATTTATCTCAAGATAGAGTTGGATTATTTGTAAGAACGATAACGGAAAAAAAAAAATTAGAAATTAAATTACGAAAATCCGAAGAAAAATATCATAATTTATTTGAAACTTCCCCTAACGGCGTAATATTAACTGATCTAAATGGTACTATTTTAGAATGTAATTCTTCATTAGAAAGAATATCGGGTTATTCGATAGAAGAGTTTATTGGAAAGAATTTTGTGAATTTAAATTTTTATAAAGAAAATTCGTTAGAAATTCTTAAAGAGGGATTTCAAGATTTATTTGGAAATAATAAATTAGAATATTTAGAATTCCCAATTAAACATAAAGATAATCATACCATTTGGGTTCACGTTAATTGCAGATTAATTACTATGAGAGAACAAAGTTACATCCTTGCTGTTATATATGATATAACTACACAAAAAATAGCTGAAGAAGCATTAAAGAGAAGTGAGGAAAAATATCGCGATTTACTAGAAACATCTTCAATAGGGGTTATTGAGCTTAACGTTATTAATAAAAACATGACTTATATTAACCCTAAATTGTTAGCTATAATTGGTTATAAGAGAGAAGAATTAAATGAAGAAATATTTCTGAATAAACTTATACATAAAAAAGATTTAACCAAACTTTTAAGAACCAATGAAGAATCAGAATTAGAATTCAGAATTTTAGATAAACAAGGGAAATTAAAATGGCTATCAGGTAAAAGAGTTCCTCATTTTGATGAAAATGGTGAGATTGTGAGTATTAGAGTATGGTTAGATGATATTACAGAGAAAAAAATGTATGAGGAACTTATTTATGAGTTAAATATCAACTTCTTGAATTTCACAACAGATATTAGGAATAACATTGAATTGTTGCTTAATACGGGTCTTAAATTGTTAAACGGTGATCTTATTATCTATGCTCACAAAAGTGAGTCTGCTGGACAAGAAGGATACCAGATAATAACATCCGATAATGAGTCTTACTTTTACAATTCTAAAGAATTTCGCGAAAATCTCTTTATTAATGAATTATTTACTGAAGGACATGATTTTCCTCAAGAATTTTATAATATTAATAATAAGAAATATACAGATTCAGATCCTTTTATCAAAAAAAGTAATTTTAAAGGTTGTTTTGGAAAAGCAATTAAATCTCAAGATGGATTTGATAATGTAATATGTGTTTTTTACAAGAATAATCCTAATATATCCGGTCAAGATAAATTGGTCCTGTTCCTAATCTGTGATGCTATTGAAATCGAACAAAGGAGATGGCAGGTTCAACAAGATTTAGAAAAACAAAACATTACTTTAAATGAAATAAACAAATTAAAAACAGAGCTATTTTCAAGGACATCACATGAGTTAAAGACACCTCTTATATCAATCAAAGGATTTACTGAACTTTTATTGACACTCCATAAATCTAAATTAGATCCGGAAACTATTTCAATTTTAGAAGAAATTAAAGATGGGGGTAAAAGGCTTGAGAAAATCATAAATTTGTTATTAGAAAGCGCGAAACTAGAAGCAGATCAATTAGAATTGAATATAGCCAAGGAGGATTTAACATTTCTGATTAACTTCTGCGTTAAAGAGTTGAAAGGTTTAACAACATTGAGAAATCAATCAATTTTATTTGACTCAAATAATAAATTAGAAGCCAATTTTGATAAAGAAAGGATCTATGAAGTAATTTCAAATTTACTTCTTAATGCTGTTAAATACACACCTCCAGGAGGAACAATTTCGATTCAAGTTCATATTGAGGATGATTCTTATATTATTTCTATTAAGGATGATGGAATTGGATTCACAGAGGAAGAAAAAAGTCAAGCTTTTAAACAATTCGGAAAAATTGAAAGATACGGACAAGGATGGGATGTTGCTATTGAAGGCACTGGACTTGGGTTATATATAACTAAAAAACTTGTTGATTTACATGGTGGAAAGATTTGGCTTGAATCAGAAGGAAGAAATAAAGGAAGTACTTTTTCCTTTTCAATTCCGAAAATGTAAGGCAGATTTAGGATTTAATTAATAATTATTATCTATTAAACCAAGAACCGGACTCCAAATTTTTTATTAAATCGTTATTATTTTCTTTAATTAGAAGAATTTTGGTGATAAACATTAAAGGAGATATAAATGAAAAAGACTTAGAAGAGATTTCAGAAATAAAGAAATATTTCTCGAGAATTTTTACAGTATTACCAAAAGAAGTTCGGGAAAGATTGAAAAATTTAGATATCTCTAAGGAAAAAAAGAAAATTCTGAAAAAAGAGATAGCTTTCTTATCTAAGGAAAATCAAATGAAATATTTAGATGAATTATATAGGTTATATGATTAAATTCATAAGAAAAACAATCTAACCTAACATTTTAACAAATTTACTTTTCCTTATAAAAATGTATAATATAACAAATAACTGTTAAAATAAATTTAGTTATTAAGTATCGATAACAAATTTTTTTAAGAAAAATACTTTTACCTTCATAAGGTTATCAATGATTTTGTTTGATCAAACACAGTAAGTAAATACCTTGTTTTTTTACAAAACCGCAAATCTACTTTAAAATTATATCCGAGATCCGAGATAATTATGAGCGATAATATAGAAAAGTATATTAAAAGAAAAGTTTACAAGTCCACAAGTTCAAGAATTGCGCAAAAATTTGTTGATGCTGGTTTAGAGAAATTAAGGGCATGTATAAATTGTGGAACGTGCACTGGAAGTTGTCCAAGTGGACGTCGAACAGCATATAGAACTCGTTCTGCGCTCCGTCGCGCATTAATAGGTGACGAATCTGTTTTACAGGATATTGATATTTGGTTATGCTCGACTTGTTATTATTGCTATGAGCGCTGTCCGAGAGATATCCCTGTGACTGATATGATTATTAAACTTAGAAATATCGCAGTTGAAGAAGGGTATATTTTAGACAGCCATTTCGGGTTAGCTAATAATATCTTTTATGCGACTGGACATGGCGTTCCTGCAAATGGAGAAGCAAATAAAAAATGGAGAGACTTAAGAGAATCGTATGGTTTACCCCCATTACCACCGACAGTTCATTCTTATCCTGAAGCTGTGAAGGAGTGTCAAGAATTAATGAAAGTTGTTGGATTCAGAGAATTACTGGATAATGCCGCCAAATTAAAAGAAGAGCGAGCAAAGGCAGAAGAAAAAAATAAGGAGGGATAGATATGAGTGAAGAATATAAATGGCGATATGGGTTTTTTTTAGGATGTGTAATTCCTAACCGTTATCCTATGATTGAAGCTTCAATTAGAAGCGTTTTTGATCACCTTGGTGCTGAGCTTTTAGATTTACCAGGAGCCTCATGCTGTCCTGCACCAGGTGTTTTTAGAGCATTTCATATTCCAACTTGGCTCGTAATTGCTGCTAGAAATATTTCTATTGCAGAAGAAATAGGAGTAAATCCCATTACTGGTTGCAATGGTTGCTATGGAACTCTAAAAGATGCCTGGTATGAACTTGAACATGAGTTCGAATTGAAAAAAGAAGTTAATAAACATCTTGCCAAAATTAATCGTGAATATAAAGGGAATCTAGAACCAAAACACATTGTTCAAGCCCTATATCTTGATATGGGACTAGATTATTTAAAAGATCATATAAAGTTAAAATTTTCAGATTTAAAGGTAGCTGTTCATTATGGATGCCATATCGTAAAACCAAGTGATAAACGACCTTGGAATGGTGAATATGAAGCACCTAGATTTCTTGATGAAATTGTCGAAATTACTGGAGCTAAAAGCATTGATTATAAAGATAAATATATGTGTTGCGGAGCGGGTGGAGCTGTTAGAACAGCTGTTAAAGAAGTTGCAGCTGATTTTACTAGAGAAAAACTAGTTAATATGAGAGATGCAGGAGTTGATATTATAATTAATTGTTGCCCCTTCTGTCATCTCCAGCTCGATTTAGGTCAAGTGGAGGTAAATAATTTTTATGGTAATGAAATTGGGGAACCATTTCATATCCCCGTAATATATATAACTCAGCTCTTAGGGGTTGCATTTGGGATGGATCCTAACTCATTGGGTTTAATTAAAAATCATGAATTATCTGGTGTTTCTCCATTCATTCCTATAGATCCATTCTTAAGTATGGTTAAAGAACAATTAATATAGGTGAAAGAATAAATTGACAGAAATTAGAAAAGAAATTGAAATCACAGGGAATGAAAGACCTAGAATAGGAGTCTATGTATGTCACTGCGGAATTAATATTGGTGGTGTAGTTTCAGTTCCAGATTTAGTAGAATATGCGAAGACTCTTCCAAATGTCGAAATAGCAAGAGAATATAAGTTTTTTTGTTCTGATGTAGGTCAGAAAATGATTAAAGAAGACATTGAGGCGGGATTAGTTAATAGAGTGATTGTTGCAGCATGTTCTCCAAGAATGCATGAACCAACTTTTAGGATTGCATGCAAAGAAGCTGGATTAAATCAGTTCCTTTTTGAAATGGCAAATATTAGAGAGCACTCAACATGGGTTCATATGAAAGAGCCAGAAGGAGCTTATGAAATTGCTAAAGATCATATAAGAATGGCTGTAGCAAAATCAAGAGAATTAATACCATTGGAAGTACAAAAGGTAAGTGTAGAACCCTCGTGTTTAATCATCGGAGGAGGAATTGCAGGGATGAATTCTGCTTTAGATCTTGCTACAGAGGGTTATAAAGTGTATCTAGTTGAAAAAACACCAACTATTGGTGGCCATATGGCTCAACTTGATAAAACATTCCCAACTATGGACTGTTCAAGCTGTATCCTTACTCCTAAAATGTCTGAAGTATCACGTGAAAAAAATATTGAACTTTTAACTTATTCCGAGGTTGTAGAAGTAACTGGATATATAGGAAATTTTGAAGTAACAATTCTGAAAAAACCTCATTATGTAGATCAAGTGAAATGTACTGCTTGTGGAATTTGCGTTGATTCTTGTCCTGTTACTGTTGGAAATGAGTTTGAATTAGGTTTAGCTGCAAGAAAAGCAATTTATGTCCCATTTCCTCAAGCGGTCCCTGGACAATTTACAATAGATATGGATAATTGCATCAAATGTGGAATTTGTGCGAGAATCGACGTCTGTGAGCCTGAAGCAATTAATTTTGATGATGAACCTGAATATCTAAAAGTAAAAGTAGGCACAATAATAGTAGCAACTGGGTGGGATTTATATGATCCAACTCCCCTTAAACAATATGGATATGGAAAGTATCCTAATGTTATTACTGGACTTCAAATGGAACGTTTATTAAGTTCTTTTGGACCAGTTATAGGAAAGCCTGTTAGGCCTTCAGACCTTAAAGAACCACATAGCATTGCCTTTCTTCAATGTGTGGGAAGTAGAAATTTCAGAGAAGGAGGAAATCAATATTGCTCAAGAGTTTGCTGTATGTATGCAACCAAGCAAGCAAGGCAATATAAGGAAAAACATCCAGATGCAGATGTTTATATATTTTATATGGATATTCGAGCTTTTGGAAAAGGGTATGAGGAATTTTACGAATCTGCAGGACGGAATTATGGTATTAATTATATAAGAGGAAGAATTGCTGAAGTAAGCGAAGATGATGAGCATAATATTATCATTCGATCTGAAGATACATTACTTCAACAAACAATTGAATTAAAAGTTGATCTATTTGTTCTTTCTGCGGGTTTAGAACCAAGAGCGGATGCAGATATAATTACCTCGCTTTTAAGAATTCAAAGATCGGCAGATGGATTCTTTTTAGAAGCACATCCAAAACTAAGACCTGTAGATACTTTAACAGAGGGAATTTTCATCGCGGGTGTTGCTCAAGGCCCAAAAGATATTCCTGATGCTGTTGCTCAAGCTAAGGGAGCAGCTTCAAGTGCAGCTGGTTTAATGGCTAAAGGGGAAGTTGAAATTGAACCATTTTTTGCAGTGATTCGTCCAGAGCGTTGTATTGGCTGTGGAATGTGTGTAGAAAATTGTGCATATGGTGCAATTGAACTTGTTGACGATAAAAGATTTGGGCTTATAGCTAAAATTAATGAAGCATTATGTAAAGGATGCGGTGCTTGTTCAGGCAATTGCAGATGCTCAGCGATTGATATCAAAGGGTTTACTGGTCAACAAATTTACTCAATTATAACTGGAAGATTATAAAGATAAATTTTGAAGCTCTTATTCTTTTTCCTAATTTTTAAATTTTAAGCCATATATAAAATACTTGGCTTTATGATTGATAAATGGCTTTCTAAACCCAAGTTAAACAAATTCTTTGAGAAATTTGCTAAAAAATTATTTTTAAATAAGATTTCAGCAAATCAAATTACTCTTACAGCATTAATTATTGGTCTGTTAAGTGCCTTATCCATTTTCTTAAGCGGAAAGCTAACTTGGAAATTAGAATTGATTATATGTTCAGCGGTTTTAATGTGTGTTTCATTCTTTTTAGATGTTCTGGACGGCGCTATAGCACGATTAGAAGGTCCAACTTCTTTTGGGGGAATATTTGATATTTTTAGTGATAGAACAGTTGAAGTATCTATTATTATATCAATAATTTCAACTGATCCTTTAATTTTAATGTGGCCCGGTATTTTTTCTCTTGGAGCAATTGTATTATGTATTACTATTTTCTTATTAATTGGGGGTATAGTTAAGAAAGAAAACTTAGAAACCGAAGAAAAGGTTATTTATTACAATCACAGCCTTATGGAACGCTCTGAAACTCTAATATTCTTATTCCTCACAACAATTTTAATCCCATGGAGAGGTATTATATTATGGATTTTTTCATCTTTGGTATTACTAACAGCATTTCTAAGGTTTAGAGATGCATACCACCTTTTTAAAGTAAAATAAATTAGAAGAACAAATCTACGAATTATTATAACAATATTTTAAAACCAAAATGATCTAATTACCAATATGAATTCTGAAACTTTGACCTCTTCAACAAAAATATTAGAAACTATTCGAAAAGAAAATGAAGGTAAGTTTGGAATCTTATGCCTAAATTGTTTAATAGCAAGAAGTAGATTTAAAGAAATATATGATTTTATGAACAAGAATGATATTCCTACTCCGGATGATGAATCCTTAACAAAATTAGAATTGCTTGATTATATAGCCATCTTTCTATTTAGAAAATATCAAAAAAATCCTGATTTACAGAAAAAATACAGCACGCCTTTAACATATATAGGAACCACTATCATCCATGATGAGAAGTTATGCGATTATCTAACAAGATTTGATTTTATCTCTAAGCAAGAGTTAATAGATATATTCGCAGATCAAGGAGCAGATTGGGGAATTAGTGTGTATAATACTTCTGCAATCAAAGATTATGGATTAGATCTGTATCTAATTAAGAAAAAACCATTATTAAGAACTGAAGCTGTTTTTGTTAGAACTGGAGAGGAGATGACGGAAGAAAATTATAAAGATACATTTTACAAGATAAGTGAAGCATCAAAAATAGCTTTATGGACTGTTTTCGTTACTACGCCAAGTTCTGTCAGCAATATAGGTTTAAAAAGATTAATTTCGGATATGCAAAAGTTGCGAGTCTGGTTTTATGTAGTTGACCCGATTCATCAAAAAATACTCGGAATATTTAAAGGAAAGAAGTCTAAAGATCATGATGTAAATTTAAGAGACGAGTATATTCAAAAGCTTCCACATGAACCAATTAGAACTCAATCTCGATTAACTAAAATTTCTAATTACTATTTCAAAGAAAGTGAAGCGTATAATCCTAAATCTTACTCTATGTATGAGCTTTTACCGAAAGAAATATTATTGACGGAAGACCATTCAATAACTATAAAACCAAAATTCAAGAATATTTTTAGGAGTCTTTTAGTAATCGATCCTGACTCAGGAGTTACTATGATCTCACATTCAAGCGAAGATTATCCAGTAGATAAAGAACTAATATCAGGATTTTTATCAGCAATGGATTCTTTTGTATCAGAAATAGGTGGAACTACTTCCATGAAAGAAATTAGTTATAAAGGTTTATACATACATGCTGCATATGGTAAAGAAGTTAAGTTAGCCTTATTTTTATCTAAACCGGCTCACCAAAGTTTAAAAGAACGATTAGTCTATTTTTTAAATCAGTTTGAAGAACATTACATCGATCAAATAAATTCTTTCAAGCGAACAGCAAATGTATCAGTATTTGACTATCAAAAAATATCTTCACTGATAAAGGAAATACTTAGTATTTAGAAATATAAAAAAAAGAAGCTTTCACCTTGTTTTTTAATTTAAAAACTTAATTTATTTATACTAAACTCAATTCTTCTATAATAAAAGCAATAAAAGTGATGGATATCAAAACATCTAAAAAACCAATTGGGATTATTGATGGAAAATTTCATCCTTGCCCAAAATCTCCAAATTGCGTTTCCACTCAAAGTACTGATAAAAAACATAGGATGGAACCTATACAATATAGCTCAACAGTTGATGAAGCAAAAGGAAAAATTAAAAATATAATTACATCATTTAAAAGAACGAAATTGATTACTGAAACAGAAAATTATCTGCATTTTGAATTCAGAACTGCTACATTCAAATTTGTGGATGACGTCGAATTTTACTTAGATGATAAGGAAAAATTAATTCACTTTCGATCAGCAGCAAGATTGGGGTGGAGTGATATGGGTGTTAATCGAAAACGCATGGGAAAAATAAGAGAATTATATAGTGGTGCCTAAAAATAAAAACTTTTTCATTCCTACTATTTTTTATGGTTTAATAGCTTTTATTGTATAAATCGTATAATTCTCCACTTAAAACCAAGATAAATTTATTTTAAATAAGGAGTAGATTAAAATTTTTAGTTGACTCTAATAATATTAGCGAAATAATAATTTCTCACGTGGTTAATATGAATGATAAAAAATTAGTTTTTGTATATAATGCAGATTCTGGGGTAGTCAATATAGTTAAAGATTTTTGGCACAAGTTACTTCGACCAAGCACCTATCAGTGTAATTTGTGTGCCCAAACTTTCTCTGCTTTTGGTATGAAAAAAGACTGGAAAAAATTTATTAATAAGTTAGATATTGAAGCAGAATTTTTACATAAAGACGAATTTGAAGAAAAATATGAAATCTCTGATGCAACTTACCCTTCAACTTATTTAAAGAACGGGAACACATTTGATTTATTAATAAATCAAGAAGAAATGAACGGAGTTAAATCTTTAGATGAAATGGAAGCTTTAGTTGTCTCGAAATTAAGTTC
>JAHLWJ010000004.1 GCA_019057975.1 Promethearchaeota archaeon
ACTGAAAAAGAAATCGCTTGGGATTTAACAGAAATTTTCTCTGGTCATGATGACCCCAAAATCACTGAATATATGGATAACCTTTCCAATAAAGCTACTGAACTTGTTAATAATTATAAAGGGAAAATTAACTCTCCTGATTTTACACCTGAGAAATTGCTAGAATTGTTTAAAATACAAGAAGAATTTGGAGCAGATATAGGTGAATTAGATCTTTATAAGAATAGATTATTCAGTGCTAATATGACAATTCCAGAAAATGAGGCTTTAAAGAATCGTATTGATGATTTTAATACAAAGATATCTAAAGATTTGGCATTTTTGGACTTAGATATTGCTAAATTTGTTAATAACAATGCTGATATAATAAATGAACCGATTTTATCTAATTATAAACATATATTAGAGATTATTAAAAGAAAATTTCCTCATGATCTTTCTGAAGTAGAAGAACAATTAATTCTTGAAAAAGATCAATACGGAATAAGAGCATGGAGTACTCTACAGTCTAAATGGTTGAATACAAGAAAAATAGTAGTAGAAGTTGAGGGTGAGAAGAAAGAATTATCTTATGGGGAGGCTAATGCTTTACTTAACCACCCGGATAGGGATACTAGAATATCAGCGAACAAATCTATTTATAGTCTGCTAGGAGAAGATAAGTATATATTTTCTTCTGCTTTAAGAAGTATATGTAGTGACTGGGTTAATAATTCGAAAAGAAGAAAGTACGATAGTCCAATGCATCATAGTTTCATTACAAATGATACAACTCAGGAAATAATTGATAATCTGATGAGGGCAATAGAAGAAGGTTTAGGAGTTTATCGTAGATATCTAAATCTTAAAGCAAAGATCTTAGGTTTTCCTAAGTTAAATTGTGCTGATGTTCGTGCTCCGCTTCCGATTGCCCCACATAAAAAATACTCGTGGGAAAAGGCTAAAGAACTTGTAATTCAAGCAAATAAAAAATTTGACGATGAATTTGTGGAGTATCTTAACGATATGTTTAATCGAAATCACATTGATGCAAGTCCTAGAAAGGGAAAAGTAAATGGGGCCAATTGCGCTTCTTGGTATAAAGGGAAATCTACCTTTGTTCTCATGACCTACACTGGAGAAATGAATGAGATTTTCACACTTATCCATGAGCTTGGTCATGCAGTTCATGATTACTTAGCCACTCAAGCACAAACATACTTTAATGTTCATCCTGGGTATACAGTAGCAGAAACTGCATCTATATTTGGAGAACTTTTACTAACAGATTTGCTTCTTGAAGTAGCAAAATCGAAAGAAGAAAAAATGGCAATATTAGCCCACGTATTAGATGATGCTGGACAAGCTGCGTTTCAAGTAAGCGCGAGATTTTGGTTTGAACAAGATTTATATAAGGCTGTTGAAAAGGGTGAAAACTTGGATGGGAGAACAATTTCGAAATATTGGTGTGCTGGGAGAGACAAAATATATGGAGATTCTGTTGAATGGTTTGAAGAAATGGATTGGGAATGGACTATGAAGCAACATTACTTTTTCCCGAATTTTCGCTTCTATAATTATCCCTATGTCTACGCTCAACTATTTGTTTATGCCCTTTATCAAACTTATAAAACAGAAGGTAAAGAATTTGTTCCTAAATTTAAGAAACTTCTCGCAACCGGGGGTAGCGTTTCTCCAGAAGAATTAGGGATGGTTTTCGGTTTAGATATTACAAAAAAAGATTTTTGGGCACTCGGGATAAAACAATATGAAAATTTTGTGAATCAATTAGAAAATCTTATGAAATAATCGAAATTTTTTATTTATTTTAGATTTAATTATTTCTAATTTTATTGTATGAAAAAGGAGGGAATTAATTTATTCATAATTCCCCGAATAAATTTCCTCTTTAACTAACTCAAAATCAATTGATTCTTGAGATTTAACTCCAAGGCTCCACTTTTTACACACGTCTTTAGCTCTTTGAGAAATATACGCGATATCACCACGGCTAACTAAGTTCAACTTAAATTTTCGAACTCCGGCTAGCAACTGCTTTAAACCAATACCTAATTTGCTAGTAAAATAAGTATAAACTCCAATCGCCGAAGTAGGAATAAGATGTCCGTTATAAATTCTATTTAAACCATCGAATTCAACAAATGCTTCACTTATGGTTAAACTTTTAGGATCTTTATCCTTAGGGAATCCTAAGTTCTTTAACATTGCTGGTGTGGCTTCCTTTTTGCCAATAACCTCTCCTATATATTTTGCTTTCATAGCAGCAGTAATTGGTGCTCTTGCCATAGCAATGCAGTTTATATAAGGAGCGCCCATTGCAAGTGCTTTAAATATTTGTGTTTCATTTGCAATACCGCCTGCTATTGCAATAGAGGGTATAGTAGCGTTTGGGTTTTTCTTTTTAATCATATCAAGGCATCCAACTATAAGTGCTTCTAAATAGGCTGTAGGAATTGATCCTTCATTCATCATACTTACAGGGCTCATTCCAGTGCCTCCACCAGCACCATCAAAAGTCATTCCATCCACTTTGCCTTCAATACCTAACCTCAAAATCCAGGCTGTTGCTGCTGGTCGATATGCTCCTGTTTTTATAAAAATATTTTTTACACCACTCGAACGAACTTGATCAATTTCTTCTAATACATCTTCTGTAGATGATAACCCAACTCTACTATGCCTTTCAAAGTCAGGTATTAATCCTGCTTTCCATTGCTCAATAATAACAGGATCAGAAGGATCTGGAAACACTAAATATCCTCTACTTTGTAATAACTGTGCCCGCTCCAACGATTCTAGTCTCACTTCGCCTCCAATTGCTTTTGCACCTTGACCAAATTTTATTTCAAGAGAGTTTACTTCTAAGTTAGACATAACATAATCAAAAACACCTAACCTTGTATCTTCTACATTTTTTTGAACAATAATATCCCCATGCTTCCCATCCCAAAATTCTCTGTATTTTTCAACTCGATATTTCATATCCTTAGTATCGATCACTTTAGGATATAAGGCATGGTTTGCGAATTTGGCATAGGGATCCATCCCAACCACATTCTCGCCTATAGTGATACTAATTCCTGTTAATGCAGCTCCTATTGCCAATCCATCCCAATTTCGTTTTGCAACGTAAGTACTTCCTAAGCCTGGAAGAATAAATGGATAATTTTGTTCAATATTTCCCCACTTAGTTTTGATGCTAACATTAGGAAATATTACTTTATCTGCATCTGCTTCGATTCCCTGGGCTCCTCGACATTCAAATTGAATTTGAAAGTCGCTAAACGAGAATCCAAAATCTTTTGGAGAACCCGCAGTAGAATTTCCAAAATATTCTCTCCGAGGATATAATACTTCACGTCCTCGTAAAGCTGATTTTGAAACTTCGCAAAAAACAGGGCAATCAGCAACACAAATCGGGCATAATCCAGACTCACAAGAATCTTCAACTCTCGTTCTAGATCCGATCATGCTTGTTTGATGGGTAACCATCGAAAACTTCGTCATTTTTTCTCTATACTCTCTTGTTTTATTTTTTTGGTTTTTTAATTTTCATTCAAACTTCAAAAAATTGTTGAATTTTCTTTCATTAATTTGTATATTGTTGATTATATTCCAACTGTATTCATTATTCTCGAGTTTTTCTAAATGGGGTACTTCTTTTATAATTGGCTCAATAGGATCTAAATCAGATGCTAATAAGTCCATGCAAGCCATTGCGGTATCACAATTCCACCCACGTGCTTTTCTCTTTTCTAGATTACTTCCAAATACTAAACCATTTAATTCTATAAAATTATCACATCTCCACTTACGATAATTTCCATCTTGAGAACTTAAACCGCTAGTAATGGCAGTTTCTTCGCAGGTATGGCATATCTTTCCATCGTGTAAATATTCTTTTCCACAAATTTGACATTTTAACGGCATTTTAATTCACACTCTTTTTCAATTTTCTCCTTGTACCGCTTCATATAAGCGTGGTCTTGCGTTATAATAAACCGTTAACCTTTCAGGCATAATTTTTTTAATACGCTTAATCACAGTTGTCACTCCATTACGATTTTCTCCATATCCCATTGCCCTAGCCCATTCTGCTGCTGAGCATCTTCCTACTTCTCTTAATTTTTCTAAGCAAATTTCTTCCCATGTTCGAAAATACTCTTGAACTGTTATTTTTATAACCTCCTACTTGAAAATTTATTATTTTATTTTTTTTAATTACCTTTGTTTTATAATTGCGGGAACTTTTTCCCGTAGTTAATATTATATAGGATCATGACTATTTAAACTTTCTTCTAGTTTTTTTGGTTTTTTCTAAAGGATTTTTATTTTTAGAGAAAATCATTGAACAATCTATTGCCATATATACATTTTAGTGGAAATATTTCATTTTAAATGCACTACTATTTAAGATTTATCCTCACTTGTTGAACAAATTTTAAAAAAAAATTTAGTTTTCGACGAAATTTAATGTACATTTTATAAGAAGTGAAAAAAATCTTGACACAAGTGTGTTTTATTGAAATAATTTCAGGATTCTACAAGAAGTTTTTGATAAGATGTGAACGAAATTAGAGATCTCGATTAATTTTGATGAAACATTTTTAATAACATAGTTATGAGTAAAACATTTTCTAAAGTTCGGCTTTAATTTAATTTATTTCTAGTAGTTTCTTATTCTCATCTTCTTTTTTTATTAATTCAGCTAAGGAGCTTTTTTCTTTAATAATATTCAATACTATATGTGTATTAGTGCGCTCAACGAAAGGTGATGCGTGGATGTCTTCTTTTATCATCTCACTGAGTTCTGATCTCGTTTTAAATCTTGCCAAAATTAGAGCATCATAGGTTCCTGTTAGATCATAAACTCCATATACATTGGGATTTTGAGCGATTTTTTCCTCGACTTCAAACATCTTACCTTTTGAAACAGTTATTTCTATAATGGCTATAATTTCATAGCCTAATTTCTCATAATCGATTTGAATACCATAACTCTTAATGATATCGGCTTCCTCTAAATCTTTAACATGCTTAATTATGGTATTTGGTGAACGTTTAAGATCTTCAGCTATAGTACTCTTATTTTTTCGACTATCAATACTTAGAATTTTCAATATTTCAAGGTCTAACTCATCAACCTTGTCATCTTTAATAACATTCATCTAGTAATAGTGGGTTTTATTTCTTAATAAATATAACGGATCTTTTTCATTCACCGACAAAAACTAATTTAAAAAGTTCAGAATGTGAAGTAATTTCTGAAAAAAATCAAATGGTTTTTAAATGTAATTGCATTTATTTATATTAATATAAGAAAGTTTTTAATTAAAATAAGATGATTGAAAAAGATCACCCAAAAAGGAAGGAGTTATGTGAAAAGGTAATTGAAAAGGTTAGAGACGAAGATATCAAATTTATCTACCTTCAATTCACCGATATGCATGGAATAATCAAATCTTTTGAAATAAATTCAAAACGTATTGATGAGTTCTTTGAAATTGGCCAAAGCTTTGATGGTAGTTCTGTTACGGGGTATGGTGCTATAGAAGAGTCTGATAAAGTAGCACTACCCGATCCAAGCACGTTTTATGTAATTCCATGGAGGAATGATAATAGAAAAGTTGCGAGGGTTTTTTGCGATATATATAATCCTGACGGCTCTAGGTATGAAGGAGATCCTCGATTTATCCTTCAGAGGGTTGTTAAAAAGGCAGAAAGCCATGGGTTTACATTCTTTTGCGCACCAGAGATGGAGTTTTTTATATTGGAACAAAACACTAAAGAGGAAGTATTTAGTCCAGCAGATATGCGGGGGTATTTCGATTATGATCCTTATGATATCAATGAAAGAATGAGGTACACAATTGCAGAGTATTGTGATTCAATGGGAATTGAGATAGAAGCGCTTCACCACGAGGTTGCTCTTGGTCAACATGAAGTAGATTTTCGATATGATGAACCAGTTAAAACTGCTGATAACGCAAATACAATAAAAATGATAGTTAAGACTGTAGCGGCAAAAAATAACATGATCGCAACTTTTATGCCAAAACCATTCGCGGGAATTAATGGTTCTGGACAACACGTACACCAGTCTCTATGGAAAAACGGAGAGAATCTTTTTTATGATGATAGAGATCCTGATAATATCTCCACTTTAATGAAAAAATGGATTGCTGGTCAATTAAAACATGCAACCTCGATGTGTGCTGTTTTGAGTAGCTGGCCTAACTCATATAAAAGGCTTGTACCTGGGTATGAAGCACCTACTCTGATAAGTTGGGGATTTCGTAACAGATCCTCCCTTATTAGAGTACCTGATTTTCATGGTAAACCTAATGCCGCTAGATGTGAAATTCGATGCCCCGATCCTGCTGGAAATCCATATCTCCAGTTCGCAGTATTATTAGGTACTGGTTTAGATGGGATCTTAGCAAATCAATTAGTGATTCCCGAACCGGTTGACAAAAATATATATAAATCCTCTTTAAAAGAGCTTGAAAAGGCAAAAATCAATTCTTTACCTGAAAATTTAAGAATAGCATTGAATGAATTCAAAGAGTCTAAATTGATGGAAGAAATTTTCGGTGAGACTGCTTTCAAGAACTATTATTACGCAAAGCTGGAAGAGTTCGATGCTTACCGTTGCATTGTAAGTGAATGGGAACGAAAGAGATATATCAGGCTATGAATTGAGAGAAAATCGAGAGAAAGAGTATTTCTCTTTCGTACGCTTCTAAACGTTGAAATTTTTAATCTTTTTAAAAGATTTGGAAAACTTGGGTAAAGGCTTAAAACGATTACCATTTAAAAATAAAGTCTTTAGATTTTTTAAGTTAAGAAGAAAAAATGGAAAAATGGATAATCTATTATAACTTAAAACTAAAACTTCAAGAGATATACAATATTTTAGTGAGGATGGAACTTCTTTCAAACAGTTTGAATCTAGTGTTAAATCCTTAAGGAATTTCAAATTACCAATTGTATCGGGTATCTCTAAAATACTATTTTCTTATATAGTTCAATTTTTTCTATAAGATTTTTAAAATGTAGTTTATTATTTCTTGTTATCCAAACAATTTTATAAAAACAAGAAGCGAAAAAATTTGACGGAAACTAAAGATTGGGTTTTTTTATTTCCTATTGCCGCAGCTGTGATTTTATTAATATCTTTAATATTTCCTTTAATAGCTATAAGTTTCTATTATCCTCCTTTTATTAATCCTGAAATCACATTAGATTTAATGCCATTTGGGGGAATTCTGGATGAATTGGATCCATATATAGGATCAGTTCCTGAAGCAGAGGGTGTTAGGAATACTCTCCTAGGTATAAGCATTGGTTTTGCGATTCTATTCATTCTTGGAGCGGTATTATTGATAATTTCAGGGATTAAAGTAAAAACTGGGAGCAAGGAACTTAAGAAAGCAAGGAGAAAATGGTTAAGAAACGGTTTATCTTATATCATCACAGAATTAGTATTATTTTTTGGTTTAGTCATTGGAATTCCAATAGCATTGGAACAAGCAGAGATAACACTTGAAATGGGTTTTCTAATGAGGACGGGAATGATTCTAATAATAGGTGCAGGAGGAGTGTTGATCTTAGCATATATTCTTGCAAAAATAGCAGATTAACTTAATTATTTTCAATTTTTTTTTTTTTTTAATTTCTCTTATTAAGTCTTGTTTTCTACAATTTCTTTCATTTTTTCTATATATTCTAACGATTGGTGGCGGAAATACGTATTGTAGAGTTCAGCGTACATTCCACCATTAGCCATTAACACATCATGATTACCTTCTTCTATTATTTTCCCATGATCGAGTACAATTATTCTATCAACTTTTCTCACTGTCCAAAGTCGATGCGCAATAATGATAGATGTACGCCCTTCAATTGTTTTTTGTAGTGCATCTTGGATTCTTGTCTCAGTGAAAGGATCTACAGAAGCCGTCGCTTCATCTAGGATTAGAATTGAGGGATTTTCCAATAAGACTCGAGCAAAAACTACTAATTGTCGCTGTCCCATTGAAAGAAGGCAACCTCGTTCACCCGTATAAGTCTTTAAGCCATTTGGCAGATCTTCAATCCAATCTGAGCCGCTGGAATTATCAAGAGCATTAAAAACAGCTTCTTCGGTAGCATTTTTACAACCGTATTTGATATTATTTTCGAGAGAATCAGCCCAAAGAAATGGAGTTTGCGGTATTATTCCAATCTGTTTTCGATATTCGTTTAGATCGTAACTCTTTATGCTTATTCCATCTACTAAAATATCTCCTTCTTGGAATTCATAAAATCTAGCTATTAGTTTCGCAAGGCTTGATTTTCCTGCACCTGTATGACCTACAATGGCTACTGATTCTCCAGGTTTAATTTTTAAACTAAAATTTTGGAAAACTTCCTTAGATGCTTCATATCTAAAATTGACATTCCTAAACTCAATTTCCCCATTAAGTTTTGGTGGTTTTATATCATCATTTTGAACAATTAATGGTAATGCATCTATTAAAGCAAAAATTCGCTCTGAAGCAGCCATACCTGTCTGAAAAACTGGCCAAAATGAGGCAATAGACAACAATGGGAAAAATAGAAACCCTAACCCCGATAAAAACAGGTTCAAATCTCCGATACTTAATGTACCATCTATTACCCTTAATCCCCCAAGAAATACTATTAAAGTTAATACCAACCCTTGAATCATGCTTAAAGCAGGCCATACCACACTAAAAACAAAACCTCTTCGTAGATTAACTTTGTAAGAGATGTCATTTACTTCATTAAAAGTCTCATATAATTTTTGTTCCTGTCGGAAGGTTTTTGCAATCTGAATTCCCGAGAAACTTTCTTTGACATATGTATTAACGGAAGCGAGTGCTCGTTGTCCTAATAACGCTCTCCTTCTTGCAATTTTACGATAAGAGAGTGCTATAATAAAAAATAAAGGAAATGAAATCAATGTTGCGAAAAATAACATGATATTCATAAAAACCATTATTACTAATAAAAAAATTACTATAACAAAAGAGGATACTAAATCAAGGGAGAGCTCAACAATTTGACCCACATCTCTAGAATCTGTATTAATTCGACTCACTATCTTACCAATCGGATTTCTATCAAAAAAAGATAAATCATGATTTAAAACCGCTTCACCCGCATCCCTTCTTAAATCTAATACCACATCTCCAATTATTGTAGAAATTTTACGACGTCTAAAATAATTAAAAACCCATCCTAATATATTCAACGTAAAAGTAAGTGTTATTACAAAAATAATATATACTACATTTCTATTGGTTTCTATATTATTTAGAACTACAGTCGTCAAAATTGGAATGAGAGAACTAGAGAGAGAAGCAATGGTTAAAAGGACCGCTACAAATCCCATGGGACGTTTATACGGGCTAAAATATTGCAAGATCCGTTTCATTAAGACTTTATCCTTATAAATTCTATCATATTCCTCTGCCTCTAGTCCAACCCACATTTTTCAAGAAGCCTCATTTTGTTTTATTAATTGATCTACGTCTACATCAAACTTTTTGATGAAGATTTTTTGATATTCTTCTGATGTCAATAAAAGTTCATCATGGGTTCCCATTGTTGCTATTTCTCCTCTTTTTAAGACGATTATTAGGTCTGCCCATCTTATTTGTGAAAGCCTATGAGTTATGAGAAGCGTTGTTCTATCCTTGAGAATATTTCGAATAGCTCTTTGTATTTTATCTTCGGTATTAGAATCTATTGAGGAAGTTGAATCATCTAAAATAAGAATTCTTGGATCGGAGAGAAAGGCTCTAGCGATTGCTATTCTTTGTCTTTCCCCACCACTCAATTGAACGCCCCTCTCTCCAACTTCTGAATCATACTGGTTAGGTAATTGGCAAATAAAATCGTGAGCTTGGGCTTCTTTAGCTACTTGAATAACTTCTTCCTTAGAAGATGTTCTACCAAATGAAATATTGTTAAAAATTGAATCTGAAAACAGGAAAACATCTTGTTCTATATATGATATTTGGCTCCTCAATGATTTTAAAGCATAATCTCGGATATCAATATTATCAATTAATATTTTGCCTTTATCAACATTATATAAACGAGATATCAATTTGGTTAGTGTTGTTTTTCCTGAACCAGTTGTACCTACAATAGCTACTGTCTGTCCTGGTTTCACCTCTAAATTGATATTTTTTAATACTGGTTTTTCACTTCCAGGGTAAGCAAATGATATGTTCTCGAATTTGATTCTTCCTTCTAATGATTTCGAAATTCCTTCAACATTTTCATCAATTTCAGTCTCTCGATTCATTAAATTAATTAATCTTTGACCACTGGTAATTGCTACCCGAACCATTGCAAAAACAAATAGAGAAATTTGAGTAGGAAAACGTAATTGCCTTAATAACGCTAAATAACCAATAATAGAACCGATTGGGAACAATAGATTCCCAAGTATTAAATTTAGACTAATTGCATGAGTTAGGCCAAATGTAATAGTTAGGGCTAATATTAAGAAAGGAATATATCTTGCCTGGACTTTCCCTTGATCAATAAAAGCATCTCGATATCCCCTCGCGTTTAAAATGTACTTTTCTAATTCACCATCTTCTTGAACTGTAGCCTTAACAACTTCTATCCCCGTTAGTGTTTCGTTTAAAGTTGTATTCATCCCTCCGAAAAATCCCCTTAGTCTCCATGAAATTGGAGCTATTTTTTTAACATAAGATCTCAACGAAATTAAAAATAATATAGCAAACACCAGTGGAGCTATTATTAGTTGAAGCGGAAAAAAGAGTATTATATAAATTAAAGGGATTACCAAAGCAGTGAATGATTCGAATATTAAGGAGATTCCTGGACTAATAAGGAAATTAAGCATGCGAACATCGTTAGTTGCTAGGGCCATCAATTCGCCAATTTGAATTTGCTCATGAAAAGATTGGCTCTTTCCTAAAAGGTTAGAATAGAATTCCCTCCTACAGTCTCTTTCCATCCTATGAGCTATAATTTCTCTTAGTGCAAAGCTTACCATTCTCAAAATTGGTGAAAAAATGCTCAATATTAAGATAATAATCGTGTAATATACCAATGAAGAGGTCTTGCCAAAATATAAATCGTTTATGAGATTACCGATAAGAACAGAAGTAATAGAAGTTAAGTTGGAAGTTAAAATTGTCGTAAATAACACAATTACAACATAGAACTTATTAGACTTAAAAAGAATATGCGAAAAAATCCAATTTCGTGAACCTTTATGGCGAGCCTTTTCAAAAGGATCTTTTCCTGGTGAAAACTCAACAATACGTTTTTGAATGGTATTGTTTTTACTATTTTTCATCGATAACTATTGCCTTATTTAATAGAAAAAAAATCTCTCAAATTATTTTAATTGAAATATTTGATGATTAATAGAGTTTTACGTTATGAATTAAGAAATTAAAGTATAATAAATAAGAATAAATCCAATTAAGGAGGATAATTCCTCTTAGTACTTATAAGAGTCGTAGTTGCTTCAATCCACTGATTTAAATCATTATCATTTCTACAGATTGTAACAATTTTATCTAGATCTTCTAATTTATTAAATTTACATTCAACCATTAAGTCCCAACCCCCGTAGATAGGTGTCGCATAATTTATTTCCCAATCTTCATTTGAGTTGTTAGATTTTAGGCCTTTTAGTTTTTCTGTGACTTTCCATTGAGTTCCGATGATTTTCAATCGAATTAAAATATAACCACGATAATAAATTAATTTAACACCTATATATTATGATAATTTTTTTTTATTTTTATTGTTATTAAAGAATCTTTTACCAATATACTTCTTTTAAAGTCTTATGATATTCATTTAAAGATTTTATTTCTACTTTCTTTTTTCTAACATTTTCTATCGCATCTACTACAGCTTTAGCAAGTTGTAGATTAATTATCACGGGAATATTATAATCTACAGCCATTCTTCTTATTTTATATTCATCTTCAATGATCGTTCTAAATTCTTCTTCCACTGTTGTTGGCATTGGGATATTGATTACCATATCTATATGCCCTTCCTGCAAGCACGCTATTATGTTGGGTTCTTTTCCAAATTCATGAACTTTATATAATTTTACCGTTTCGATTCCACTATTATTTAGGGCAATAGCAGTATCTTCTGTGGCAAAAATGCTAAAACCTAGACTTTTCAATTTTTTGGCAAGTGGAATCACTTGTTTCTTCAATTCCTCTCCTCCTACAGAAACTAAAACATTCCCTCCTTCAACTGGAATATACATTTCTGTAGCTTCTAAAGCTTTTATTAGAGCATCCTGAAAATCCTCTCCAATAATTCCGATTTCACCCGTTGACGCCATTTCAACACCAAGTCTGAAATCTGCCTTATCTAACCTCATAAAGGAAAACATAGGGGCTTTAATCCCAACATAGTTTCCATAAGGAAGGTTAAGGAGTCTTTCAGGGATCTTGTTACCCATTATTACCTCTGCTGCTAATCTCATTAGGTTTATTCCTCGAGTCTTTGAGACATAAGGCATAGATCTTGAACTACGTAAATTGCACTCAATTACATAAACATCTCCATTTTTAATCATATATTGAACATTAAAAGGTCCATGGATTTTTAATGCAAGAGCAATTTTATTGGTATAATTCTCAATTTCCTTAATTACCTTATCTGAAATAGTGTAAAAACCAATGGACATAGTAGCATCTCCTGAGTGGATTCCAGCATTTTCTATGTGTTCAACAATAGCGCCTATCAATACATTATCACCATCAGATACACCATCACATTCAATTTCTCTAGCATCTGTAAAAAACTTAGTTATTACTATAGGATATTCACTCGAAACTGATGCTGCGAGATCAAGAGTATCTATGAGCGTTTTTTCATCATAGGATACTCTCATTGCGGCACCACTTAATACATATGAAGGTCTAACTAATACAGGATAACCAACTTTTCTTGCAAAATTTAAAGCCTCTTCTCTATTAATTAAAGTATTCCATTCAGGTTGTTTTATATTTAGTTGATCCAATAATGCACTAAATTTACTTCTATCTTCTGCCATATCTATTCTTGTTCCATGAGTTCCAAGTATTGTAAGATTAGTTTTTCTGAAAAATTCTGAGTATTTTGCAATTTTTGTTGCTAAATTATTTGCTATCTGTCCTCCTGCTGAAACAACTATCCCTTCTGCTTTTTCGAGTTCACATATGTCAAGCACTCTTTCACCAGAAATTTCTTCGAAATAGAGCTTGTCACTTACGTCATAGTCAGTCGAAACTGTTTCTGGATTGTAGTTAATCATTATAGCTTGATCTATTCCCAGTTTCTTAATCCCCCATAAACAATTAACAGATCCCCAATCGAACTCAACAGAAGCCCCTATTCGGTATGTACCAGAGCCTAGCACAATTACTTTTCTTAGATTTAGATTATTCTCTTGCTCAAAATCAATATCATGTTCAGAAGCACTATAGGTGAGATAAAGATAGTTAGTTACTGCGGGCCATTCAGCGGCTAAAGTATCAATTCTTTTTACATATGGATGAATTCCTAATTTTTTTCTCATTTGTCTTATAAAAATTGTATCGACGCCCATAATTTTACCAATCTGTCCATCAGAGAATCCAAATCTTTTTGCTCTTTCTAACCAATAACTTTTTTCAAGATCTTTAGATTCTAATAAATCAAGATGCTCAAGGTTACCTTCGATATCAATAATATTTTTTAGCTTATGTAAAAACCATTTATCAATTCTTGAAAGACGATATATTTCGTCTAAAGAAATTCCCCTTTTTATTGCCTCAGCAATTCTGAACACTCTTAAATCAGTTGGATTTCTTAATGCATATTTTAATTCATTGATGTCATCGATAGGTTCTAAATCATTAGCTACAAATCCTTTCATACCGATGTCTAGCATCCTAATGGCTTTCTGAAGAACTTCTTCAAAAGTTCTGCCAATTGCCATTACTTCTCCAACAGATTTCATTTGACTCCCTAAACGACGGTCCACTTTTTGAAATTTTGTGAGATCCCATCTAGGAATCTTAAGTACTAAATAATCTAATGCTGGTTCGAAACAAGCTGTTGTAATTCCAGTAATTTTGTTTTTTAATTCCGGTAATGTGT
This sequence comes from Promethearchaeota archaeon, assembly GCA_019057975.1. The sequence goes on from JAHLWJ010000004.1 coordinate 14,152, forward strand.
ATCCTACTGCTAGTTTTGCCGCTATATATGCTAATGGGTATCCCGTGGCTTTAGAGGCAAGTGCTGATGATCTTGAAAGCCGAGCATTTACTTCTATTGCGCGGAACTCTTTTGAAAATGGATCTAATCCATATTGTATGTTACATTCCCCGATAATACCAAGGTTTCGTATAACCCGAATGGAAGCAGATCTAAGCATTTGATATTCCTCATTTGTAAGAGTTTGGCTAGGACTTACAACAAACGATTCTCCTGTGTGAATGCCAACGGGATCAAGGTTTTCCATGTTACAGTTAATAAAACAGTTATCTTCAGAATCTCGTACAACTTCATATTCAATTTCTTTCCAACCCCATATACTCTCTTCAATTAGAATCTGATTTATTCTTGATTGAGCTAAACCTTTCTTTGCCATTCTTTCGAAATCTTTCATATTATTAACGATACCTGATCCTCTTCCACCTAAAGTATATGCTACTCGTATCATACATGGAAATCCAATCTCCTTAACAGCTTTTAGCGCCTCAGAATAAGAATTTACAGCATAACTTTTACACACCTTAACATTAGATTCTTCCATTGCTTTAATAAACAAATCACGATCTTCTGTTGCCTCGATAGCTTCTATTGGCGTTCCTAGCACTCTTAAATTGTATTTTTCTAAAATACCGGCTTCTTTTAGTTCAACACCTACATTCAAAGCAGTTTGTCCTCCAAAAGATAATAAAATACCATCAGGTTTCTCTTTTTTAATCACTTCCTCTACATACTTAACATTAATAGGTAACAAGTAAACTTTAGTCGAGATATTAGGATCAGTCTGCACCGAGGCAATATTAGGGTTAATTAAAATCGTTTCAATCCCTTCTTCTTTTAAAGCTTTAAGTACTTGAGTTCCGGTATAGTCAAATTCTCCAGCTTGACCTATCTTTATTCCTCCAGAACCCAATATAAATGCTTTTTTTATACTCTTATCTAGTGGCATTTTTATTTCAACTCCATTACTTCCATAAATTTATCAAATAAATACAAGGAGTCTAGAGGACCCGGACAAGCTTCGGGATGGAATTGTACAGCAAAAACAGGTTTACTTTCATGAATTAATCCTTCATTAGATTGATCATCAATATTTCTTAAAAATTCCTTAAAACCGCCAACCTCAAAATCTTTCACACAAAAACCATGATTTTGAGAGGTAATATAACAGTGATTAGTTTCAGTATTTATGACTGTTTTATTCCCCCCTCTATGTCCGTATTTTAACTTGTAAGAAGTTCCTCCAGCTGCTAACCCAATAATTTGATTTCCTAAGCAAATTCCGAATGTTGGAGTATTGTTCTTAATCAAATTTCTACAAACCTCAATAGCCCCTTTATACATTGCAGGATCTCCAGGACCATTTGAAATAAAGACTCCATTTGGGTTGTATTCTATAATTTGTTCATAGGTGTAGTTAAATGGCACAACTATAATTTCTAATCTTCTTTTTGCAAAATTCCGTAATATATTTAATTTAACTCCCATATCTAAGATAACGACTTTTCCAATCGGGTTAGGTTGTCTATAAATTTTTACTTCTTTTGTTGAGACTTCACTAGCTAACTGTCTTAGGTTGGGATCTTCTGCTTTTTTAACTTCTTCTTTTAATTGATCAATATTAGGTTCTTCTCCTGAGTTAAATACAGAGAGTAATCCTACTTGAACACCCTCTTCTCTTAAAATTTTTGTTATCGCCCTGGTATCTACCCATTCAATCCCAGGTATATCTTCCTCGCGAAGGAATTCATCTAAAGTTTTAACACTCTCGTAATGACTAGGTTGTTTACAACACTCATTCACAATAAAACCAGTAACTTTAATGGAATTTGATTCAAAGTGTTTAAAAATGCCGTAATTGTCCTTTTCCCAGGGAGGAACGCCATAATTTCCTACGAGAGGGTGAGTCATTGTTACAATTTGGCCTTGATAAGATGGATCTGATAAAGTTTCGTTATAACCTGCTCCTGTCATTGTATTAAAAACAAGTTCTCCAGTAACTTGTTTTGTTGCTCCGAAACCTATGCCTTTAAAATAACGACCATCTTGAAACATTAAAATTGCTGGTCTTTCCTTCTTATACAACATTTACAAAATTGTTATAAGCTTCTCATCCATTCTTAAAACATAAATAAATTATTATGTATTATAAGATTGTTTATTAACGAGTTAAATATACTCTAACATTAAAGTTAATTTTTAATTAGCGATGCTAAATTAGTATAAAATATATTAAAAACTTCTTTTCGTTGAATTGAATTCCTCAATATTTGAAGTAAGAAAAAATTGTTTTTGAGTTTTTCTTATGGATTCTAAGATTGGCTTAAAATTAATAGTATCAAAACTGTTCCACCATGAATAGTCCCCCATGTTGATTTTCTCTAAATCTTTTGAGTTTTGTGTAATTATAACTCCATTGTCTAAAAGAAAAGAAGGATCTATAATGTCCTTATCACCTTCTTCAAGTTTTTTCATATTTTGAAGCATGCATTCAAGTAAATCATCATAAAATAGAAGTGGGATATATTTTATTATCGTATTATCTAAACTATTCAATAAGCTAGCTCGATCATTTTTTTCTGTTATAAAGCCTATGTTTGAGAGATCGAAAATTTCAATATCTATTAACTCAGGGTGATATTCAGTTTCTTTTGATTTTTTTAATTTTCTATAATATGTGGCTTCTTTTACCTTATACATTTTCATGTTTTCTTGCTTTCCTTCTATGTCAACGAGAATTAAATTTTGTTCAAATCGTTTCCTACTTATATCTGAAATTAATTGACAATAATCTATTGCAGCTTCTATGAGATCACCTTCAAGTATTTTTGCTTTAACAATAGTATGTAAATAAGCTCTCAAAAAAGCAGAGAAATCTTCTTCTAAAGTGGGTAGATTTCCATGAAGATACTTTGTAAACCCCCACCATCTTGATACTCGTTCTTGGGAAAGAGATAAAAAGAATTTCTCACGAGAACGAACCTCAGTATAATATAATAATTTTTCAAATCCATATTTAAGAAATTGAAGAGGAACAATTATAGCTGTAAGATCTTCGGTTACTGGAAATGAAATCGGTTCTCTAGGTCGTATTAAAACTGATCTATCACCATTGAATACTCGATCAACTCTCATTGGTTGAGGCATAATTGGATTGGTTCCTATAGAACTGATTAGGTTCCCCAAATTTGGTTTATTTATGTTGGAATAATCCGGAGGGAAAATATCAATAAAAAAGAAAAAGGGAGCTGCGTCAAACTTATAGGTTTTGAATTTGTTAATAGGTTTTATACTGATCACCAGCACATAAAAAGTCTAGATATACGAGATATTTAGTGAAAAACTTAATATTATCTTAAGTTTGTGATTTTATCTCACGAATGTCAAGAAAGGTTTACATTTCAAAAAATAATGAAAAAGTATTTTTAAAAAAAAATGAATTAATATTAAATGACCTTTAACGATGATAATTTGGTGATAAAATTATTAATCTAAATAAAGAAATTGAAAAACTTTTATTAGAACAGGGAGCTGTGAGTGTAGGATTTGCGATAAAGAATACACTTGAAGGAGGACCCCCCACTACGGATATGACTTATATACTTCCAGAAGCAGAAACTGCAATCTGTTTTGCTGTTCCGTTGGATAAGTCAAAAATACGTCCTTATTTGGGAAAATCTGGAAAAAGGGGACGTTTTGATCATGTAATTGATAATGGAGATGTATATTTAAAGGCGTATAAATATTCAAAGGTTGCTGCTGATTTTTTAGAGGAAAAGGGATATAAATCTGCTCCAGTCATTAACAACTTCAAATATCGTGAGGATGTACGTGATTGGCGGACAAAATTACCACCACTTCTCGCTCTTAGATTGGTTGCAGCCCGTTCAGGTGTTGGTTCAATAGGGTGGTCAGGTAACATTCTAGTAAAAGGATATGGCGCTGCTATTTTATTAGGTGCACTTGTAACTTCTGCGAAATTAGAACCTACAGACCCTATACCCATAGAGGATTCACCTTGTGATAAATGTAAACTATGTGTAAATGTCTGCGCCTTTAGAATGTTTGACAATAAAGAAGAGGATTCATATATGCTTGGAGGATATACCTTTTCATTTTCAAAACGGATTAACGTATCTCGCTGTTATGCAGTTTGTGGAGGGCAATCAGGTTTGGACAAAACACATAAATGGTCTACATGGTCTCCTGGACGAACACCTTATCCCGAAACAGAAGAAGATGCGGATCGAACTTTTGCTCACCTATTCACCCATCCTGTAAAAAAATTACGTGTTGCAGGGGAAGAAGGGAGTTATGCTGAGTCAAAATTAATAAATGATAAAATCGCTCAAGAATATATCTCATCAGGGGAGATTGCATCAAATACATTTACAGAAGACTTCATTCTAACATGTGGAAACTGCCAATTGATTTGCTCGGGCGATCACGATGAAACTGCTGAAAATTATCGTATATTAACAAATTCGGGTTGTGTTGTGACCACAGAAAATGGTGATAACATAATCTTGTCTAAGGAAGAAGCAGACGAACTTGAAAAAGCTGGAAAAATTGCTAATCCATATGTCGAAACCTCTGAGAGGCGCCAATATGTCGAAAAAATAGTCACTGATATCTTTAAGAGACTTAGAAAGGAACAATCAGATGAACCCTAATGTACTACTTTTCTTTTGATTTAATAAACGCTTTATCTTTATTAATAAAGTAAACCCACGCATTTCGAGACATTAAACAATAATCATCTTTGCCAATCTTTTCAAGAAGTTTAATTCTTTGCTTCCGCGCTTCAATATTTTCTGGAGCCGCTTGAATTAAAACATCTAACACTTCTAATGCAAGTTGGGCTTGGTCTTTCTCTAAGAGCTCTTTTGCTCTCTTTATGATTTTTTCAGAGTCTCCTATAAGTTTGTATATTTCTCCCATAACCTCTTTTTCTGGTCTCGGTAAAAGATGGGCAATGTTACCGTCAAAATATCCGTGGTACCATCTATAACAATTAAACGCAAAAAATTCTGGTCTTGAATAGCTTGCCTGAAGAAAGGGACTTTTTTTTAAGTGTTCAGGAATTTTTACATCGTGGATCATTTCAGTAATGTGGGTTCCTTTATTGATGTGTTCAACAACTTGGTCATGTAGAGAGCGAATGACTTCAATATGATCGTTTATACCTTTTATAGCGTTTTCACCTTCAATAAATGTCCCACCTCCACTATAGAAAATATATTTCGGATTTAATTCCCTTACTCTTTCTAACTCTTTTGCCCAATCCAATGCAAAGCGAGTAGGCTTCCAAGGATTACCTATATTGGGAAAACTTCCAATCATCAGATCTCCTATAAACGCAGCGTCGAGTTCTGGGACATACACCCACACCGCATCATCAGTTTCCGCTCGTGCTGTGTGAAGCTCAAAAGTTTTATCTCCCAATGAAAATGTCATATCGCCAAGGAACGTTTTAGTTGGATAAATTAAATCTAACTTTGGTACAATTTCGGGGAAACCAAATTGTTGAGCATCTTTCCTAGCTTTATATGGGGCTAGCATTTGATATTTATCCAATCGATCTGGTAAGTACTTGCTTGCAATAACCTCAGGGTTATCATCCATGAACACTGGAGCCGCTAACACATGATCCATGTGTCCATGTGTGTAAATTACATATTTAATTTTGTCTTTGATTCGTTCTTTAACTTTCCCTGCCCAACGTTTAGCTAGTAATGTATCGATAAGCACAACTCCCTCAGTTGTATCAATCCAACCACAGCTAGATAAAGGTGCTCTTGCGGTATGCACATCTTTAATGGGGTTATCAAAGGTCACTTCAAAGGAAATTACATTTATGGGTTTCACACTTTCAGATTGCTCTTTATTCTTTTTTGACATATTTTAAAACCATTCCTTTTAATAAGAAAAATAAAAAAAAAGATAAAAATTATTTCATATCTACAAATTTTCCACTTCTAAACAAATCACATGGTTTAAGATATTCTTTTCCAAGCTTTTCAGCAGTTTCTTCTAATAATTTAACCAACCCTTCCCAATTTTGAATACCATATTGAAAAGGTCCAGGAGCATTCATACCTGCCATATTTGCATCGTCAATTACTTTCCAACCAGAGGCTATTCCTTCTTCTAATATTCTACATCCTTCATTCAAGCGGATAGCTAGAAAAACACCGGGGTTTACCAAACCTGCCTTTTCAATTTTTGAGAAATCAGGTTGTGGTCTTCCTTTAGTCCAATCATAAAACCCTTGTCCTGATTTTCTACCCCATTTTTTCTCTTGGTACATTTGAGTTATAACTTTTCCTGGTCTGAAGTCTTCATGTAAAGTATCAGCATAATAGTTACGTACATGATATCCTGTATCAATACCAGTATAGTCTGAAAGAACTAGTGGAGACATCGGACCACCTCCTCCAAAATCAGCATCTAAAGATTCAAAAGAAATTCCTTTTTCTAAACATGTATCAAGAAGATAGTTCATATAGATACCACCTGGAGCGTTTAATCTGTTTACAATAAATCCTGGTCGATCTTTCAAGACTTTTGCCACAAATCTATCTCCTCTAAGGCAAGGCAGACTTTCACTTACCTTTACACCAATTTCCATTGATTCCTCAGAAGATTTTTCTCCTGCAATGACTTCTATTAACCTCATTAATGGTGCTGGATTGAAAAAATGCATACCAATACATTTTTCTGGTCTGTTTGTAGCAGTTGCCATTTCAGTTATAGACATTGTAGATGTATTTGATGCAATAACTGCATGGGAGGGAGCATTATCATCACAAGTTTTGAAGATTTTTTTCTTGACATCCATATCCTCAACAACCGCCTCTATGATTAAATCAGCATCTTTTACCGCAGTAGCAAGATCTAAATTTGTCTTCATTCGTGCTATGGTTTCTGCTGCATTTAATACTCCCTTTGATTCAAGTTTAGTTAGTCCACCTTTAATGTTTTCAACAGCTTTATCGATGTATTCCTGTGTTATATCAACGAGTGTTACGTTATATCCTGCCATTAAGGAGATTTGAGCAATGCCGTTACCCATTAATCCTACACCAATTACAACAATATTTTTCACATCCATAATTTATACTCTCATTCATTTATCTTTTTAATAATTTTAAAATAAGTAAAAAAAAAAATAAGGTTTGCTTATTTTAAAAATCCGTAAGCATTTTTCAGACGCTTTTCTGCATCACCTACTATATCGTCAACAATCTTCTTCACATTTTCTAAGCTGGATATTACACCAATACTTTGACCCAAGAGAACAGCTCCTGAGAGAACGTCCCCTGTATAAGCTGCTTCATACGCTTTCATTTCCTCAATCAATTCTTGTTGAGACATGGCTGATTCTTGAGCCATCTTCGCTTCTTTGTCCGTTACAAGCCCATGATGTAATGAATATTCGTTTTTCCATAAGCGTATAGGTCCTAAAGATCCTGTTACTAATATTGTGTCCTGAGCTTTAGCTGGAGGGACAACACTTTTGTATTCTTGACTAAATTCACTGTCATTTGAAGCAATAAATCGTGAACCCATTGCAACAGCTCCTGCTCCCATAGCCAAAGCGGCAGCAAGCCCTTCACCTGTGGCAAATCCTCCACAAGCTATAACAGGAAAATCTGGATATTTCTGCATAACTTGTTGTAGTAAGACGAGGGTACTCACTTTTTCATAGGACTGATGACCTCCTCCTTCACCACCAGTAACAACTACTCCATCAACATTTGAAGAAACACATTTATCAGCGAGCCATAATGCTGGAGCGACGTGAAAATGTTTAATTTGCGAACCACTCTCTTTCAATTTTTGATATTCTTTTGATTGGGGTAATGTTTTTGATGACCCTGCACTTGTAATACAATAAACACATTGTTCTTTTAATCTTTGGTTTTCTCTTATGAACTTCGGAATTTGTGTGACTAGGGCTGGAGCATCAACTTCCCTTCGAGAGGTTCTTACATTAAAGCCGAACGGTTTATCTGTATGTTCAACCACAGACAACATATTCGTTTTCATAATTTCAATGGGACTTTTTCCTTTCTGATAATCACTTATTAAAGCACTGTGACTTAATACACCAAGCCCACCTGCTTCTGAAACTGCAATTGTCAACTCGGTTGTATAGAATGGACCCATTGGAGCGGCAACTATAGGGTGTTTAATCCCTAACATTTTTGTTATATTTGTTTCTAATACCATTTTTTTCACTATTTAGTAATACTGAATTATTATACCTAATAATTTAGATAGAGAAATATTTTGCAATCTAAATATTTTACTCTCAATTTGGAACTTGAAATATTCTTCTATTAAAAAAACAAACAATTTGTAAAAAAAAATTGGTTATCTTTTATCTCAAATTGTAATATACTTCCACTAGAGATGGAGTAAGTATTTAAATACATGCACTTCTTCTATTCTATTATGAGTGAGAGAAATCATGGGCGAAGATATTCCTTTGTAGAAAAAAAGGAAATTCTAGATTTTCTTGAACGAAACACATACAAAGTCACAAGTGAAAAGTATGGAATATCAGAAACCACCTTATCACGATGGAAAAAAGCGCTTAAAAGTGGAAGTAAAAAAAATAGATCAAAAATAATTATTTCTCTTCCAAAGTTTTGGCTCGAATACTTAAATGAACAAATTGAAGCAGATGAATGGGAGGATTATTCTGATGCTTTCTTAAGTATCCTTCGAGACCATTTTAGAGGTCAAACATCAAACAGAAAAGAAGATTCAAAATATTTAGAAAATGTAAAAGTGATAATTCCAAAACTGTTAGAATTAAATCCTAATATCGATGCTATGTTGCTCTCAAGGGAAAATGAGGTAATTTACAAATCAGAGCTATGGGGATCTACTGAAGGGATACAAAATTTAATAGAGAATTGGAAAAAAATGTATGATGAGTGGATAAATAATCCCCCTTGGTGGAAAACAGAAAGCAAACGCTCTGGCAAGGTAAGAGAATTTGAGTTTCAAAATAAAAAATATAATATCAGAGATATGTCAGTTAAGCACTTAATAGGTGTGAAGAAAATAGGAGTCCTTCCTCCAACAGGTGAAGATCAAGAGAAAACTAAATTTTTATTAGGCTTAAAGAGGAAATTAACTGAAAATTATGTATATATTTTCGCTAAAGTAAATGACATTGAAGGTAATTCATTGCTACTTGCGATGGATACTCTTAAAAGAACAGCAATGGGTGTCATTCCAACATCTATTGCTGTTAAGGTACCCAAAAGAGTCCAGCAAAGAAATGATAAGACTATTTCAAAAGATATTATAGAAATGTGGTCAAAGAACTGGAGGTTATCAGACGAATATCATAGGGAGAAAATAAAATTAGAACAAAATAAGATTTTTCAGATAAAAACGAATCCAACACTTTTGCAATTAGCTACCCAGGTGAATAAACCACTTAAACCTGAGGAGAAGGAAGTGCTTGATGCAATAGAGAAGCAACTTGGAAAAATTATCGAGAGAATTACTGCTGATCCCGAACAAGAAACAAATAAAGCTAATCTTTGGAAAATCCCTTGGGTGAGTCCTGATATCGAATTCCATTATCGTAAATATCCCTGTAATTATATAGCTTTAAATGGAATGATCGTTCTCTTAACACTATTTAACTTAGGTTTATCAGAGTTACCATCGGAAATTTCAAATCTCAAAAATTTAACTTATCTTAATCTTAGTTCAAATAATCTTACTCAGCTTCCAAGTACAATTTCTAATCTAAGATCTTTAGAAACTCTCTTTCTGAATGATAATAAGTTCACTAAAGTTCTAGATAGCATAATTGAATTACCTAGATTGCACAACCTTTATATGCATAATAACAAAATCTCCGAAATTCCTGTAGCTTTAACAGATGCTTGGAATGCTCGTGTTGAGGATCCATCCTATCGGGGATCTATTTATGTTCCTTGTAATTTAATTTTCTCAGGAAATCCGATTGAGCATAACTCATTGTCAAAGGAACAGGAACTCATTGTCAAAGGAACAGGAACATTCGACCATTCGACCAATTCGACCATTCGACCCCTAATCAATTTAGTCATCGATTAATACTAATATTAACATTAAGTATCTCGAAATTTTTTTCTATGTTTTAATTGAGAAAAATTATTATAGTTTTCGAGCTAATTCTAAACAATTATGAGATAGGTATTTAATTTCTAAAAAAAGTTGATTTTAGTGGACAGAAATAATGATGAGTTAACTATTGTAATCTATGGGATTGGTGGGATAGGTGCTACTCTTGGGGGATGGTTATCACAAAAAAATGATAAAGTTTACTTATTAGCGCGTGGTGATAATGCTAAGGCGCTAAAAAGTAATGGCTTAATTCTTAAAAATATAGTAAGCGATAATATTGAAACGATAAAAGTAAATGTAATTGAAGATCTAAATGAAATCCCAAATATAGATGTTATTGTAATCACCGTTAAAAATTATGATTTAGAAGAGGTTGCGAAGGATATTTCTGATAAATTAGGAGATAGTCCTATAGTCGTAGGTTTACAAAATGGGTTTGAGAATCAAAAAGTATTACCAAAATATTTTACTAAAATTGTGTATGCTGTTGTAGTACAATCTGGTTGGCGGGAAGAACCAGGTATATTTGGGACCAGAGGTAAAGGACACCTAACTCTCGGAACTCCTGAAAATAAAAATTTAACGATATCAGAAAAAATTGCCAAGATTTTAAACCGTGGAATCCCAACAAGAACAACACAGAGATTTCAAGATGCAACTCATTCCAAATTAATAATAAACCTTTCAAATGCGACATTTACATTAATAAGTTCAGACCTTAAAGATGATGATGCCATCTACAAGCTTTGGAATATTTTTATGAATGTATACCTTGAGGGTGTGAAGGTTGTAAAAGCTGCCGGATATAAAGAGTTTGAATTAAAGGGATTACCTTCATGGAACGTAATGGAATTAGGTAAAAATCTTGATAAAGCAACAGCAATCAAGAATTTCGGTCGGAACCTCAAATACTCATGGTTCAATAGCATGGCTCAAGATATGATTCATCGACAAAAAAATCAATCTGAGCTTGAATCATTAACAGGGTATCTTGTAAAATTAGCGGATTCATTAAACATTAAAATTCCCTATAACAAAGTAATTTATGAGCTTAGTACGCAACAATTCGAAATAAAACCTTATCAACCTTTACCAGTTGAAACTGTGTTGGAAGAAATCAATAAAAATCTAAACAAGTAGAAATTATTATTAACTACGAAAAATTCCATTTTATAAAATTAAAAAGGAAAACCAAAAATGAATGAAATTAAAGGTACTCGTATTTTGGGAGCACATACTGCCGGTTTTACTAATCCTATAAAGGATGTTTATACTGCTCGATTACCAATAGCGGGATGTGCGTGGGTAGAAACTACCGAGGGAGTTGTTTTAATTGATACAATAGCAAGAGTTGATGTAGGAAAGGAAGTCTTCAAAAAAATTAAAGGGACAATTAAATATATCATATACACACACGGGCACGGTGATCACGTAGGTGGAGCTGCTGCTTATTTAAAAGATAATCCGGAAATAATCGCAAGTAGTTATTTGCCAGATAGATTAGATAAATATAAAATGCTTGCACCTCACAGAGCTCATATCACAGCGGTTCAATTCAATATTCCAGAAATTGTTAGAACTCCGGAATTTGTGTATCCCACTAAAACTTTTTTAGGAGATATGACAATTAAACTAGGAGATAAAACCTTTGAGCTTCATAGTGTAAGAGCAGAAACGGATGATGCTGTGTGGGTGTATATTCCCGAAATTAAGGCTGTGTTTATAGGAGATCTTATAATAGCAGGTTTACCAAATGTTGGCAACCCGTGGAAACCTACTCGCTTCGCATTGGATTGGGCAAGAGCTTTAGAAGATGTAAAAGCCCTTAACCCTGAGCATGTATTTTGCAATGGCGCAGGTTATTATTATACAGGCAAGAAAGCACTAAAAATTTTAGATTTGAATATTGCTGCAATTCGAAATTTGCATGATCAAGTAGTCGAACACATCAATAAAGGTACCCATATTACTAAAATGATTCGTGAAATTAAGCTGCCAGATCACCTTGCGAATGACCCTTATTTAAGACCATTATATTCAAGAACAGAATTTTTTGTATTTAACGTTTACAGATGGTATCATGGTTACTTCGATGAAAACATCGCTCATCTATTGCCTAGACCTGAAAAGGAGGTTATGGATGAAATTTATAAGCTAATAGGAGACTCTGGAAAAGTTTTAAAGAGAGCAAGAGAGCTCTTAGAGCAAAATCAAGCTCAACTTGCATTAGAAGTATTAGATGTCTTAATTCAAGCAGATCCAGAAAATATTGAAGCTCGAAATCTGCGGATTGATTTGTTAAAAAATCTAGCTGCTAGTGATTATTGTTTAATGTCTCGTAATGCATGGGTTTATTACATAGACAAAGATAAGGATTTTATAAATTCAAAATCATAGTAGAATTAAGGAAGAATTAACTCAATTTTGAAGAAGTGAAAGAAGAGTTTTTTTTTAATTCACATTTTTAATAATAATTATTGAAAAAAAATATGAAGAATAGAAAGAAAAAATGATTGTATCATGATTGAATTAAGTTATAAAGAATATTACAATAGAGTTTTTGGATCCTGGTTAGGTAGAGTCGCAGGAGACTTTGTAGGCATCCCAGTTGAGGCGTGGCCTTACGAAACTATTTTGAAAAAATATGGTGATATAACAGATTATCCCGAACCTATAAATTTAAACCATGTAAACGATGATGAAATGTATGAAATTGTTGCGTTGATCGCTATGGAAAAATATGGTATAAATCTAACCGCACAACAAATTGGTCAAGAATGGCTAAACCTTCTTAGTAGAGAGGATAATATCTTTACTGCTGAAAAAATCGCATATGATAATCTTGAAGCCGGGGTTTTGCCGCCTAAATCTGGTATCCTTAATAATTTCTATTATGATTTCATAGGAGCTCAGATGCGAGCTGATATATGGGGGCAGATTTCTCCAGGATGCCCGGAAATAGCCAAAAAATACGCCCAAATGGATGGTTCTATTTCTCACGCAGGAGTTGGGATAGAAGGAGAGGTTTTTCTTGCTGTGTTGATATCTCAAGCTTTTTTTGAGTCAGATATAAAGAAGAACATTAAAAATGCCCTTAAATACCTCCCCCCTGAAAAAGATAGTTTATATACTCAGATGGTACTGAAGGCAATTGATATTTATGAGAATAATAAGACGGATTTTAGAGCTGCAAGGAAAATTCTTATTGAGGAATATTGGATCAAAAAAGTCGTTAGCAAAGTTCTTCGATCATCTTTAGTTTTCCAAAGAGATTTCGTAAGATCTCTAGTAATAAATTCTGGTCTAGGGAAGATCCATACCTTACCCAATATTGGAATAATAATACTTTCACTTCTATATGGTGCTCAGGATAAAGAAGATCCGTTTGGACGATCAATCTGTATCGCTGCGATGATGGGGTACGATACTGATTGTAATTGTGGGAATATTGGAGCACTTATGGGCGTTCAACTTGGAGCCAACAAAATCCCTGCAAAATGGAAGGTTCCTTTACAAGATACTTTTTCTACATTTGTAAAAGGGCATGAAAAATGGAAGATTTCTGAATTAGCGCGGAGAATATCCAAAATTGGAGAAAAATTAATACAAGAGAAAGCTAACAACTTAGTTATAATAAAAACATAGTGTGTTTTACAAATAGATCGGTAAAATTTAATTTTCAGTTTATTCAGCCCTTTATTTCTTAAACCTTACAACATCAAAAGTGATAGTGCAATTCTTCGCTCGAGTTGGATGTGTAGCATATTCATTTTATAGGATTAGAGTTCAAGGAACTTTTTCACCAATTTTAAAAATTAAATTAGGGATTTCAAAGTTTAAAATTTTTATATGGAAACAGTATAAAATTTATTATACTAAATATATTTGAATTGATAATTATCAAAAAAAATTAAAACATGAATAAAAATGATACATACAAAATTCCAAGAGATAATTGGGACGAAGCATCCAATCATACAAGCCGGTAAAATTGAGGAAGTCCCTCAATTTCGGTAAATGGGGCCATATGCTACGACTAAGTTATGCATAGCCGTGGCAAAAGAAGGCGGATTGGGCTTAATCTCGACGATTGGCATGGCAGGTCCTGATGTGAATTTTATACCTGAGAAAGATCGAAAACTTGATTTCGGAGTTGGTGGTACCCCCAAAAATGTTCTTAAACAAACTATAAGGTATGTTTATGAAAAACTCAAGGATTATCCCGAAGCAAAATTTGGTGTTAATATACCAATTGCTAAAGAATTCACTATGGTGTCAAGACAATTTATGAAAGCCGTTATTGAGATTTTTGAAGAAACACCAGAAGTGAAGAATCAGTTAAATGTTATGGTGACATCCGCGGGAGATCCGCTTCCTTGGGCTATAGATGCGAGAGAAAAGGGATCTAAAAGGTCATTTCTTGAAATCAAGAAGGAATTACCTTCAGTAATTTGGTGTCAGGTGTGCCCAAATGTGAGAGGGTCAAAAAGAGCTGAGAGATCTGGTGTAGATATTATCATAGCATCAGGGAGGGAAGGAGGAGCTCATTGTGCTTGGAGAGACACGTCTTCAATGGTTCTACTCCCTGAGGTAGTTAGAACTGTCAATTTACCTGTTGTTGGTGCTGGAGGTTTTGCTGATGGTGCTTCATTAGCAGCAGCTCTCGCTTTGGGAGCTATAGGAGTTCAAATGGGCACACGGTTCATCGCTACCCAAGAAGGTGATTTTGAACAAATGTGGAAAGAGCAACTAGTAAAAGCCACTGAATTTGACACGATTGTTGGAAGAGGAATATTCGGACCTATGAGATTCTTAATTAACCGAGCCTCTCTTGAGGTTATTGATGAAACTATTAAGGGTGCTTCGGATCTATATCGTGGTAAACCTTGTCCATCAACTGATGAAATTCGCAAACTAGAGGAGCGAGGATTCAGAAAACTAGTAGATGAGGATGAAAATGAAAGTCTTATGAACGCAGGTGTCGTCACCGGTAGAATTCACTCAATACCAACGGTCCATGATTTAATTCAAAGTATAATGACTGAAGCAGAAGAAATTATTTTAAACTTGCCAAATAAAGTAAAAAAAGAAGAAAATATTATAATAGAGTGATTAAAAATGAAAGAATTAAAAGAATGTGTAGTTATTGATACCATTAGAACCCCAGTTGGAAAATCAGGTCGAGCACAAATGAAAAAACTTGGAGGTGTATATCGAGAATGTTCAGCTCAAGATTTATTAGTCACTGTTTTAAGAGCCATAGTCGATAGAACAAAAGAAAGGTGTCCGGATTTTGATCCAAAGGAGATTGAGGATTGTCATGTGGGTTGTTTATCACAATTTGGAGAACAAGGCGGTAATATCGCAAGAATAGCATTATTGTTAGCAGGATTACCCCAAGAAATAGCAGGAGCAACTGTAAACAGATACTGTAATGCAGGGCTTCAAGCCGTAAATACAGTAGCAAATGCGATAAGAGTAGGTGATGGAGACATTTGCATAGCAGCGGGTGTAGAGTCAATGACACATTATGCGATGGCTTCAGATATGCAAATAACAAGAATGATCCCAAACTATCCAATGATAATGTCTCCAGCATGGGCTAATGAACCATTGAAAAGTATCGTACCACAAGGTGTTTCTTCAGAGATGATAAACGATAGGTTCGGATTTACACGAGAAGAATTGGATCAATTTGGCGTTTGGAGTCATCAGAAAGCTACTAAAGCAATGCGTAATGAAGAAGAGTATTCCAAACGTGTGGTACCAGTTACTTATCAGAAAAGATATACAGATGAAAATATGAAACCAATTAAAGATGAAAACACTGGAAAGCAAAAAGTTGAGGAGGTTACGATTACAAAAGATCAGACAGTGCGAGAGATATATCTTGATGATCCAGAAAAGGGTTGGGAAATGATAAGTAAATTGAAACCGGTGTTCAGGGCTGCTAAAAAGGGTGGAAAAGTGACTGCAGGAAATTCTTCACAAATCGTTGATGGGGCAGCAGCAACCTTGTTAATGTCCCGAGAGAAAGCAGATGAGCTTGGATTAAAACCAATGGCAAGAATACTTTCAACTGCTGTCGCTGGAGGGGATCCCATTATCATGTTATTGGCACCAATCCCTGCTATGAGAAGAGCATTAGATCGTGCAGATCTCACAGTGGATGATATGGATATAATCGAGCCTAATGAAGCTTTCGCAAGTCCATGTTTGGCATTTGCTAAAGATTTCGGATATGAATTTGATGATCCCAGAGTCAATCCTACCGGGGGTGCTATCGCTATAGGTCATCCTATCGGAGCAAGTGGAGGAATCTATTTTACTGAAATGGTGCACTATATGAAAAATTACAATAAAAAATATGGCGTTCAATTAATGTGTGGCGGCTTCGGTGTAGGTATTGCATCGGTAGTTGAAGCTCTTTAATTCACACTATAATTATAGACCAGTAATTAATAATATCAATTTTTTTTACTCTCTTTATTAGTCTTTGAAGTATTAAATAATCCTGAATACAATATATCAGGTACGTTAAATGTAAAGTATCTTAAACCTATGCCAGTTAAAACGGTTAATTTACATGCCAAGGTTAAAGAAATGGGAGAAAAAAAAGTTTCATATGAACTATAATCAGGTAAAAGTCTTTACGCTACTGGAGGAATAACTGCTTTATGTGTTGGTTAATAAAATATAAAAATTAGAAAATAATTCTTCTTTCGAAAGGTTTTAGATTTAAATTTATTTACTCAAAAAAATAAAAAAATTTGTATTATTGCTTATTTCTTTTTTGGCTTAAATAAAATTGCTGGTTTTGCACTGATTGAATAAGAAAAACCCGGTGATTCTTGAATATCTCCATATTTTGACTTTAATTCTTCTAGGGTTCCCGAATCAAGAGCACGCGCATAACAAGCTTCAACACATATAGGTTGTTTCCCAATATCAAATCGATCAACGCAATAATTACATTTCTGCATCCTTGCTTTTTCTTCTTCGACGAATTGAGGCGCAGAATATGGACAAACATCTTTACATAAGTGGCCTGCGCAATTAAGACATCTCTCAGCTTCAGTTATAGCTGCTTCTTCACTGAAACCTAAAGTGACCTCCTTGAAATTAGAAACTCTCTCGGATGCTGACAGAAGTGGCATGGATTGGCGCTCTTTTTTCTCCGTCTCTGGGGGGATGTCGACTATTATTTCGGTTGCTGCAATTTCTGGACTTGATCTAACTCTAAGTACATCACCTTGAAGATAACGATGAATTTTAGATGCTGATTTTTGACCACTCGCGATCGCATCAATAATACTTGCTATACCGCTAAAGCAATCTCCGGCAACAAACAAGCCCTTGGTTCCAAGCATCAAAGTTTCAGAATCTGCGGTGATAGTACCCCTCTTACTGATTTTTATTATACCAGAATTACTAACTTCAGGAACTTGACCTATAGCAAAAATAACTGTATCAGCCTCTAAAGTGTGTTCTTCATCACTTACTACATCAAAGTGAGCTTCTCCATCATCATCAAATGTACATCCTGTAATCTCAAGACATCCTACTCCAGCTACTTTTCCATTATTACTCAAAATTTTCGTGAAAGAACGAGAATCATAGATCTGAATTCCTTCTTCACGAGCTTGATCAACTTCCAATATATCTGCAGGCATATCATCACAACATTCAAGACATGATACACCTACTTCTGTAGCACCAAGACGACGGGCAGTGCGTGCACAATCCATCGCAACATTTCCACCACCTATGATTAATACTTTATTACCGAGTTTAACTTCTTTACCAAGATTAACATCTCGCATAAATGAAGTTCCTACTAGAACCCCGTCTAGATCAGCCCCAGGAATACTAAGTTTCTTCCCTTTATGAGCCCCAATTGCAACTAGTACTGCCCCATATCGCTGTTTTAATAGATCCTCTAATCCTTGATTTAGATCTATTAGAGTATTAATCTTTATTTCAACCCCAAGTGCTTTAATGTAATCAATATCCCTGTTGAGAACATCACGTGGTAACCTGTGTTCTGGAATTCCTACGGCCAGCATACCTCCAGCACGGGACGACGCTTCAAAAATAGTAACACCATAACCCATTCTAATTAGGTCGTAAGCTGCTGCTAAACCTGCAGGACCAGACCCAATTATCGCAACTTTTTCTGATTGAGTTTGCAGTAAGCGTTTTGGCGGTTCTTCAGATACGTTATCTGCTACAAATCCTTTCAGTGCTTCAATAGCAATTGCTTGATCCACATCTTTTCGAGCACAAACCTCTTCGCAAGGATGAAGGCAAACACGACCACATACTGAAGGTAAAGGCATCCTCTGTCTAATTAAAGCTAAAGATTCCTTAAACTTACCCTTAGCTATCAAAGCAGTGTACGCAGGGATATGAAGATGAACCGGGCATGCGATTTGACAAGGTGCTTGTAATTCACCATATGAGTATTTAGCGCCCATTTTTTCTTTTGAAATTAAGCCGCATGGAACTTCTTCCCGACATTTATCTTTATCAACTACAACAATCCCATCTTCCTCTCTTTTACTTATTGCCTCATTCGGACAAACAAAAGCACAAACAGGTTCTTCACAATGATAACAATTTGAGATAAGATAGCTAGCAAAAATATTAGGATATGGACCTTCTTCTTGGTAATTGATTCTCATCCATGATGCGGGACCTGACGGTTGGTCATGCCAATCTTTACATGCCACTCTACAAGCATTACAACCTGCGCACCTTGTTTGGTCAAAATAAAATCCTACTTGCATATTTAGGCACCTCCTTTCTCCAATTTCACTTGAACCAGACATGTTTTTAATGCAGCAGCACCTCCTTCACTCATTGCATCCTTAGTAAGTGTATTTGCACATGCACCTCTGTCGATTCCATTCTCATCAGGATTATACCATGCCCCTTCATAAATACAAACAACTCCGGGAATAATTCTTCTAGTGACAAAAGCTTCTATTGCTACCGTCCCTCTATCGTTGGAGGCTAAACACATATCGCCGTTTCTAATGTCTCTAGGTTCTGCATCAGCTGGATTTATCCACATGCGATGAGGTATTGCTTCCATGAGCCATTCGATTTTATACAGTTCTGAATGCACCCGTTGCCTTGGATGAGGTGAAATCAATTGAAGGGGATATTTTTCTGCTAAAGGATCATCACGATTCTCCCATGTTGGCACATATTTCGCAATAGGTGGACAAATAGGATTATTCCAGCTTGCAACTTGATCGGAATAGATTTCAATCTTCCCTGAAGGTGTTGGGAATGGGTTTTTTTCAAAATCGTCTATATTCTTTTTGAATGCTACATACGGTTCTTTAAGTTCAACTCTATGGAGCCCTTCTCTTTTATATTTATCATAATCTTTAATATGTTCCCGAACATCTTGTGCCATAACAGCGAGTAAGCGAAGCCATTTATCATTGATATCATCATATTTTTCTAATATTCCTTTCATTGGAGCGAGTTGGGGGTTTTTTAAATATTGTTCAAGAAGTTCCTCTCTTTTAAAGTTTTTAATACCTAATCTTTCAGCTAATTCTTCTGCAATTGTTAAATCATCTTTACATTCACCGATAGGTTCAATTGCTTTATTCATATGACCAAAATAAGGACCTGAAGGCCAAGGTCTTGTAAGTTCACTTCTCGACGAAAAGCCAGTTACAGGAAGGACGATATCAGCATATTGAGCAGTAGGCGTTAACCATAATTCTGGAACAACAGTAAACAAATCTTCTCGACTCATAGCTTCTGCAGATTTATTTGCATTTCCTATTTGATTTACGAAATCACAAACAGCAAACCAAGCAAATTTTACGTCAAAAGGATAACCTCCAGATTTACCATGAAGAATTGCATCAAAAATCTTATTTACATGGACTCTGGTATCTAAACGATCTCTGGGATTAATATTTCCTCTTAAAGACTTACCTTTTGGCCAAGCAGTATTTCTACCTGGTGGAATCATAATTCCTCTAAACATATGACCATATGGAATCCCATGGAGTCCACCACAAGCACTTCCACCAGGTTTTCCGATATTTCCTGTCATTGCAGAAAGTGTTATAGCTCCTCGATTGTATTGTCCGCCCATTGCTGAACGAGCAGGACCTTGGCAATCTTCTAATGCTGCAGGTTTGGTAGTAGCATATTCTATAGCCAAATCCTCTATAACAGAGGCTTTCACACCGCATATTTTTTCAGCCCACTCTGGTGTCTTGGGAATTCCATCTTCCTCTCCCATTACATATTCTCTATATTTATCAAAACCATGAGTATATTTATCGAGAAACTCCTGATCTTGTAAATTTTCTCTAAGGATAACATTAGCCATCGCTACCATCATAGCTGTATCCGTCCCTGGAATTATAGGGATCCATTGATCAGCGGCTACTAAAGCAGTATCTGAATATCGCGGGTCAATAACAATAACTTTAGCTCCATTTTCTTTAGCTTTTATTAACCACCATAATGTATTTGTCCCTGAAATCTGACGAGCAGGATCCCAACCCCAGCATATAATTAATTTTGTATTCATCCAATCTTCCCGGCTGTTGCCAACAAAGATCTGACCAAAACCATATGATGCTTGAGTTCCAAAAATTGCTCCTTGGGAAGAAATATTACCATATGATGTTGAATATCCACCAAGCGAATTCAATAATCTTGCATAAGCCACTCCGGCACCGTGTAATGCTCCAAAATAGCCTCCACCAGTAATATATAATATACTTTGATTTCCATATTTCTCTATTGTTTCCTTTAGTTTCTTTGCGATAGTATCATAAGCTTCATCCCATGAAATCCTTTCAAATTTGCCCGAACCCTTAGGACCAGCCCTTTTTAAAGGGTATCTTAATCTTTCTGGATGATAAATATACTGTCTAATTGACCTACACCTTAAACATGCCCTAAGTTGTTTGTCAGAGTCTGCAGAATCATCACCTTCTACTCGTATAATCTTTCCATCCTTAATATGGAACCTTAATGGACACCGACCTCCACAATCAAATGCAGAAGTAGTTCTTACAATTTTTACTCCTTCATCATCTATATTTTCTTCTTGACTTACCATATTATCTACCAATAGATTATTGATAATTTTATATTTTCTAGAAATTATTTTGTTGTTTGAAAATTTATAGTTTTATTAAGGTTATTCTAGAATCCTTCAGTTATTAACTTTAAAGAAATCACTTTAAGGTAGATCTTATTAAAAAAAAAGATTTAAAGCTAATTAAAAAGAAAAAAGAAGATTTACTTTAAATAGGAATGAGCTTTTTTCAAGTTTTTTTCTGCGTCTTTAATTATATTATCAATTATATCAGACACATTTTCTATTTTGTCAATAACTCCAATGCTTTGTCCTAAAGGAACAGCCCCATCGTTGATATTACCTTGGTAGGCTAACTCGTATTTTTCTGCCATTTCTGTTGCTTCTTCTGGAGTCATTGCTCCTTCTTGAGCCAGTTTTTCTTCTTTATTTGCCACAAGTTCATGATGTAGTGAATATTCGTTTTTCCATAAACGAATAAACCCTAATGCGCCAGTAGTTAATATTGTATCCTGGGCTTTCGC
Source organism: Promethearchaeota archaeon (assembly GCA_019057975.1). Next base: position 35,938 of record JAHLWJ010000004.1, read on the forward strand.
AGGAGGAACAATATTTTTATAGGAATCATGAAATTCACTTTCTTTAGATGCGATAAACCGAGAACCCATCACAACAGCTCCTGCACCCATAGCTAAAGCAGCCGCTAGACTTTGACCTGTTGCAAACCCCCCACATGCCACAATAGGATAATCTGGATATTTCTGTATAGCCTGTTGCAGTAAAACTAGAGTGCTCACCCTCTCGTAGGATTGATGTCCCCCTCCTTCACCCCCAGTAATCGCCAAACCATCCACTCCCGTGGCAACACATTTATCTGCAAGCCATAGTGCTGGAGCAACATGAAAATGTTTAATATTTGAACCCTTTTCCTTCAATTTTTGGAAAGATTTTGATTCAGGCAACATCCTTGAAGACCCTGCACTAGTTACAGCATACACGCACTGTTCTCGAACCCTTTGATTTTCCAATATGAATTTTGGGATTTCTCTACAAATCCTCGAACCGCTTTGCTCAGTTCGGGAAGTTCTAATGTTAAAACCAAAAGGTTTATCAGTATGTTCAATCACTTCTAGCATATTCTCTTTCATTATCTCTGTGGGAAATCTTCGAGCTTGAAATTCGCTAAGTAAACCAGTATGACTCAGCACTCCTAGACCTCCAGCTTCTGAAACAGCTATAGTTAGTTCAGTAGTAAAAAATGGACCCATTGGTGCTGCAATTATAGGATGCTTAATCCCAAGCATCTTAGTTATATTCGTCTCAATAACCATTGATCATCAATTTGATAATTTTGATATTTATTAATAATACTTATTATTCTAATCTAAAAATCTTTAATAATATTAGTCTCTAATGATGATGTTTTGCAGTTTTGTTATGTTTGTCTCGATAACCATTCAAACCACTATTTCACATCATCAATATTTTTTTTAAAATTTTAGTGATTAAAAAAATCTTATGCCTAATATATATCTCCATAATCTTGTATCGCTTTAAAGAGAGCGACTATATTTTCTGCGGGGTGATCCAATAAGAAATTTGTTGGACCAGGAATATAGCCTCCCTTTTTTCCTAAAGTTTGAATATCATCTCTAATAAAATTTCTAATAAATTCAGGAGATTCATATTTTAACATTTCCGAATCATCAATTGTTCCAATAAGAGTAATTTCTGGATATTTTTCTCTATACATTTTTAAATCATTGTTTTTGGGTTTCAAAGATTCTACCCCATCAATGCCAATCTCAACAAAGTCTGGGAAAATCTCACCTATATTACCACAACTATGGATAACAAATTTAGCACCGTCATCATGCGCAATTTTTACATATTCTGCTAATTTAGGTTTAATAAATTTACGCCAATTTTTAACATTCATCTGTAAACCCGCATTAAACCCATAATCATCCCCACACATAACAATATCAGGTTTTTGATTCATTAATAACTTTAATGAGGGTTTTTCAATTGTTTCCCATTGGAAATCAATATGTTGTTGAAGAAAACTTGGTTCCTTCCTTGCAAAGCGAGCAAAATTTGCAAGTCCAATCCCAAACACACAATTCTCAAATGGACCAGTTATCCCCTGTGAAACTACAATGTCATATTTTTCCAACATGGTTTTTCTAATTCGTGATAAATTTCGAAACGCGGCAGGATTTGGTTTCAATTCCTTTTCCTTTTCCCAATATTCTTGGATATATTTTTTATTTAAAAGTGCCGGTCCCGTATACCAGAAGTGTGGTATCCCATCTTCCTTTACCACCGCATCAAACGTACCTCCGTTATTATTTAAGACCCTATCGGTGAAGCCCAATTGTATAAATCCCCCACCAGTTGTGCTCCAACACATATCGATTTTTGCATCCAAACCTCCAGGAAATATATCAGGAGGAGAAAATTTAGCAACTATTGAATGAATAAAGGGAATCATAAAAGAAACTCTATCCTTATCTAACTGTATCATATCTTCTTCTGTAAGCTTATAGGGAGAATTCATGAATCTATATACAAAATCACAATCTCCCCCTAAGATAAAACTAGGAACGCGATCTGGGATTTTTCCCTCCAGAACCGTTGTTATTCTTTCAAGAGCGGACATTTTTTGAACTTTAGTCATAATTATCAAGCCCACATTTAAGTTCTAATTCTAAGTAAAATTGAAAAGATAATGGATTCATTTTTCATCTTAACTTTTCCCTCCTCAACTCCTTTCATTAGAGCAGTAGGACCTCCAAACACATATCCTTGGGGTGCTGCAAAATACCCATCACAATCTATATTTTCTAACTCTGAAATCTCTTTAACTTCCTCTAATTTTTCCATTTCAAAGTTTCCATTCTCAATTTCAATTAAAACTGCAGGTGGTTGATCGGTTATATAAACTACGAATTTAGTCTGTTCTGGAAAATCCTTATTTAATTTCCCAAATATTTGACGTCTCCATAAACCTGAATAAATTAAGGCGGGAATACCTCTAAATTTTGCACACATGTTAGCATCACTTTAATGGGAAAAAATCAGGCAAGTCTCCAGGTACTTTTAATTTCCATTCAGGTCTTCTTTTTTGAAGAAAAGACACTACCCCTTCGCGCGCATCTGGTTGTAACCCCGTCCATCCAAAATATCGATGGTTTATCAGCTCAGCCTTATCTACATCTGTTTCAGTAAGAAATTGATATAGCATCGTTTTTGTAAGAGCAACGCTCACAGGAGCACATAATAATATTTCATCAGCAATTTCTCGGGCAGTATCCATTAATTTGTCATCTGGCACAATTCGACTCACAAGTCCATATTCTAAAGATTCCTGAGCATTTAAGATTCTCCCAGTATACATTAGTTCAGCAGCGCGGCCTAATCCAACAATACGGGGTAATATCCAAGGACAGGCAATTTCAGGTATAACACCACGTCGATTAAAGACAATTCCTATACGAGCACTCTCAGATGCGATTCGTATGTCAAAGGGTAGAATAAAAGTGACTCCCACTCCAACAGTTGGACCATTAATTGCAACTATTACAGGTTTTTTCAATGAAAAGTACCTTTTTATTGCAGTTCCTTGACTTCTTGCTCTTTGTTGTTGTTCTTCACGTGGACGATTTGAACCATCAAATGTAGTTGCACCTCCTGATAAATCTGCACCAGCACAAAATCCCCTTCCAGCACCGGTCAATATGGTAACCCGTAAGTTGGGATCATTTTCTACCTTGAAAAGTGCATCCCAGACCTCTTGACCCATCTGCCACGTCCAAGCATTCAGGCGTTCGGGTCTATTTAGTGTGATAGTAGCAATCTCGTCAGAACTTTCAAAAATTATTTGTTCATAATTCATTTCTACAAAACCTCCTTTTTTAATAATAATGATTTAAATTGTGGTTTTTTTAAATAAAAAATAGTTAGAAATAATATTATTATTGGTATTTGGTTGTTATTATTCTCTACTTCTTCCAGGAATAAATCTGGTAAACCTATTCATCTGGCCATAGTACTCAAATAAAGCGTCAATACCTCGTATTTTAAGATCAGTATTCATGGCAAGTTTATTATGTAAAGCCCCCCAGGCGGGTATCTTGGCAATTTCAGCACCTAATTTATTCACTTCTTCATCGAGTTTATCTCGAGGGACACTTATACTCACAAGCCCCATTTCTGCTGCCTCTTTTCCTGAAATCCTTCTCCCACTCATTAATAGATATCGTGCTTTTTTAACACCTAAGTAAAATTGCCAAAGTGGTAAGCTTTGTGAACCACCCCATAATTGAGCAGGATGTCCTAATATCGCATCATCAGCTGCAACTGAGATATCACAGCAAAGTTGAAGATAACATCCAGCATCAGTACAATTACCATGAATTTGAGCAATCGTTACCTTTGGAAAATTAAATATGCGCGGATATTTCGCATATATTTTTTTTCTAAGTATATCATAGGAATTCTTGTATTTCCAACCACCTTCAGGGGGTGTTAAATAATATGAACCTTTTAAGTCAAAACCAGAACAAAAGCTTTTACCCGCACCTTTTAACACGATAACATTTACACTGTCATCTGCTTCCGCATGATCAAAAACGGCATCAATATCGTCAAGTAGCTGATAACTTAACGCATTATGTTTTTCAGGTCTGTTTAAAGTTATATACCCAACTTTAGTTTCCTTATTACTTTCATAAATAACGGTTTCAAATTCCATATTATCACCATTTATTTTTTTTTTGTTGCATTAACTGATTTTATCTCTCAAAATATTTAAAACTTTGATTCTTCAACATTAACA
>JAHLWJ010000113.1 GCA_019057975.1 Promethearchaeota archaeon
TTCCTTTTTCAAGTGATTTAATTAAGTTCTTCAAATAATCAAATTCATCATTTTGTTGAATATAGCTAATCTTATTTAGGTTTTGTGAGACTAACATCATTTTTCCCTATAATAGTTTTGATCTTATCATTATCCTCATCAATTTTTCTAAACTGATTTACAATATTTTAAATTCACAAAAACTGAAGAATAAATGATACGTTCTTTTAGTTTTATGTCTTGGTAATTAAGAGATATTTTCAGATCATATTTAAAAACTAAGTGTTTATCAAATTACTAAAAAACGAATAATTTCTAAAATCAAGGTGCAATAATTAGAATAATTATATAAACAAACATTAAATTCCCTAAGATAATCCCCGTATCTTTTAAAGAAGTTCTTCCTAATAAATTATTCCTCGGTTTTCTAAAAATGTACATTATCCCAAGGGGGAAGAATACAATAGGCAAAAATATTAGATATTTTGTGATGATAAACGAAACGATGGCAATACTAAGAGAAATTAATGAAGCGGTCCATATTGCTATTTGAGATGATTTTGGTTTGAGTCTTGATAACGAATCACCATCAATCATTTCATGAACCATTTGCCCTGAAAAAGCAACAGCAATTATAGATGCTAATATAAGTGATTCTTTTAATCCCATATCTGGAAAAATATTAAAAACAATATCTCCCGCATTAATTTTTATCATAAACCAAGGTAAAACTATATGGGAAATCCCTAAGATAACTTGGTTAATAATAACTAAAGATTTGAATAAGCAGTAAAAAACTACCATTATTATAATTATAATTAAATAAATCCCAAGAATAGGCTTTTCTATGAGATTATTCATAAAACAAGTAGTCCCTAAAACAAAACTAGCAAGAGCTAATACTAATATCTCTTTTCTACCATAACCCTTTACACGTTCTAGCGTTTCTTTTTCATTTGGATTACGCATGTCTATAAAATCATTAAGTGTGTTTCCTGTAATTGCATAAAAAGCAAAACCCGCTAAGATCCAAATTTGGGAAACTACCTCATATCCTGGTTTTGCTTTATTTAAATACATACATAATAGACATGGTATTAATACAGAGAAGAGATATTCTACTCGAAGAAGTCTAAAGCCACTACTCATTAAATATATTCACTTTGATCACTATGATAAATTAATTTATACTATTCTTAAAATGATTTAAGATTTTTTAGCAAAAAAAAATCAAAATATAAATTGATACAATAATTTGAAAGATATACTAATGGCAAACTATATTCTTTTAGTGGATTGTAAGGATGAAAAAGGACTTATACATAAAATCACGGGCGTCCTCTATAACCAAGGGTTAAATATTATTAGCAATAATGAATTTGTCGAAGAAGAAGCCAACCATTTTTTTATGCGCTCGGAATTCACAGGAGAAGTTAATGGTGATGGCATTATTACTCAATTGAGAGATACATTGTCGAAGGATTCAAACATCAAACTCATTAAACAAAGAAAAAAAAGAATTATTATATTCGTTACTAAAGAGCATCATTGTCTTGGAGATTTATTAATAAAAAATGAATACAATGAAATTAATGCTGAAATTCTTGCTGTTGTTAGTAACTATCCCGATTTAGAATCTCTAGTGAGCAAATTTAAAATTCCGTTTTATTATGTGAGCCATCTAAACAAAGCAAGAGAGGACCATGAAGAGGAAATTCTAGAAATTATAGAAAAATGCAAACCTGATTATCTCGTCCTCACAAAATATATGAGAATTCTGACTCGTAAATTTGTATCTTTGTTCGAAAATAGAATTATCAATATCCATCACTCATTTTTACCTGCTTTTGTAGGGGCAAATCCTTATGAACAGGCCTTCAAGCGAGGGGTAAAAATTATTGGAGCAACTTCTCATTTTGTTAATGAGGATTTAGACACGGGGCCAATAATCGTTCAAGAGATTGTCCACATTGATCATAAATATACGGTAAAGAATATGAAACAAGCTGGAAGGGAAGTCGAAATTTTGGCTCTTTCGAAAGCATTAAAGCTTATTTTTGAAGATAGAGTGTTTATTAGTAATAATAAAACAATTATATTTGAATAAAAATGTTCTATAGCGTGTCATAGCTGTATAATAAATTATTTGTCTTCATAATTAAATGAGATCTTGAGAATGAAAAGGAATTAGACGAATTAATCTATACTTCTTTAAGAACTACCATCTCCCCAGGTAAATAAGTTTTTAGAAGATCACCTAATTTCATATTATCTTCTATAGGAATGCCTCTAATCATAAATTGAGACCTCTTTAAAGGATCCACTTTCCATTCGTAATCACTAAGAAGGTATCTTTTTAAATCTATAAATTTATCATCTGACTCCATCATAAAATCATCCATAAGTTTTTCAATATCTTTTACTTTTACCATTAACTTTCTCCTCGAATAGATATTTTTAACGCCTATCCAATTAAAGATTAAGTTTTACAATTTATAAATTTTTAATAATTGACGGATAAAAAGACATTCTATTTATTAGTTATTCTTAATATCTTAGATAACAATAAATAGTTAATTTAAAGATAGGAGTTTTATGTGAAATTACTTAACTTTTGCTCATTTTATAAATTTAGAAAAAAAATTCACACGAAATACATCCTAATTGCTAAAATTATCAATACTGCTGCCACTCCAAATTGGAGATAGTTTTTTGGTATTTTACTTGATATTCTCGCCCCTAACAATGAACCAGTAATTGCCCCGATTCCTATTAAAATCCCAATGAGATAATGAATTTCACCAATAACCATTCTAGCGCCAGCATTATATAATCCGATAAAAAAAATCATAGACACGGACATTGCTGTTGTATAATGGATTGGAATGCAAAAAAGTATACTGAGAATCGGAACGAATACCATTCCACCACCAATTCCGGAAAGATATGCTATAAAACCCGCCAAGAAAAACAGAGGAATTCCTTTTGTTAATTTCGATTTATAATCGTGATTTATAAATGAGAATTCTATATCTGGGACTCCATTATTATTTTTATCTAAATTATAACTTGTTAATACCTTACGTATCATATTTAATCCTGAAGCAAGTACAACTGACGCAATAATTATTTTTAGAACATAATTATCAATTGGAAATAGAATAAAGAAAATGGTTGCTGTAATGCTGCCCAATAATGCAAGACCGGCAAAAATTAAAGATAATTTGAGATCTACTTTTCCCTGCCTGTAGTAGCTGATAAATGCTGCACCAGAGAAAAGTACTATGGTAAAAGTGGATGTATCCCTAGCCTCATCGATAGGAATAGCAAATAATAAAATCATCAATGACATATATAGCACTCCGCCACCTATGCCTGCAATAGAGCTTATCATTCCAAATATTACGCCAAAAATTAGTAAGATGATAACTACACCGAGCTCCATATAATATGAAATACATTACGCTATTATTACTTTTCTAAAAAGTGAGGATTAAAGGAATAATAATATATTATTAAGATAAGATTATAATTATAATAGATAAATTATTAAAAATTAAATTTCCTTTCTCTCTTAAGTATGCCCGATACTAATGCTGACAAATTAGTCCTTGAATTGGTAGCATGTGACCGTTGTAAAAATCCCTTTATGATGCAGAAGGGGGAAAAATTAAGAAAGCAAGAAAAGAATGAAGAGATCGTTTGCGAAAACTGTATAAAATTAGAACAAAGAAAAATTCAATTAGCTTCATCTGTAGTGAAATCCCAAGAAGAAATTAGAACTTCCATTAAGGAATATGAACAACAGTTAGGATTAGAAAAATCACAGGAAAAGAAGAATATATTTTATGAGAAAATTAAAAAACAATCTGAAATCTTATCAAAATCAGTTGAGCTTCTTAAAAAGATTGAAAAATCCAATGAAGAGAAGTATATAGAGGAATATAAAAAATTATTTGAAAAATTGAAAAGAGAAAGTTGTTGAAATTATACTGAAAATTTTTTTATTTTTTTATAAAAATTAAACCAATATTTCTGATTTTGTTAATAGAATTATATTTAGCATCTATTTTCATTAATATAGAAAGAAATTTAACAATAATATTCCATAACTTTCTGAAACCTATACTCGAATCATATTTATTTCTCAAGCTTAAAAGATTCTCTTCGATTTTTTTCGGATTTGTAGACTGAATATCTGCTATTTTCATCAAGCTACCATAAACTCCAAAAGTTTTTAGGTTCCATAGACTAAATTTTCTAAAATTGGATATAAGTTGGTTTATTTCATAACGTCTATAATGCCCTATTAATCTATCTTGATTGGTGTAATATTTCATTCGATGAGGAACACTAATTATAAGAATTCCATTTTTCTTTAAGATTCTACTCATCTCAGATATTGCATGTTTGTCTTCTTCAATATGTTCAATTACATCAAGAACGCTTAAAAAATCAAAAGTTTCGTCTCGATAAGGTAGTTTCGTGAGGTCCCCACATAACGGATACCAATTTTTTTTCTTTAGGTATTGTTTTAAAGGAAGATCTGCTATATCTAAAGAAAATTTTTGATTTATATTATCTAAAAAGAAAAGGAATGAATTCCCAGAAGAACCCAGATCAATTCCATAGCTATACTTTTTTTTTGTATCAATATTTGCCTTTAAAAGATCAAATTTGCATTTTATCCCTGGAGAAATATAATATTCTATTAAAGTCCTAAAGGAAAAATTCTTATGCTTATCGTAGAAATCTTTTGTCATAGAAGGTGATCTTTGGTAACTTACTCTTTTATTGAAATAAATATGATTGTAGCAAAATTATTTTTAATTACTTACTAAATTTAAAAAAAAAGTAATATTAAAGTTTACAGCTAAAAAGTTAATAAAAAAATTTGACATTATGATGATACAACTAAGTGTGTTTCTCGAAGATAAACCAGGTGTGCTAGCTAAATTGATTAAACTTCTAATGGATAATAAAATTTTCATTAGAGCTTTAACTGTTGCTAAAACGTCTGAATATGGGTTGTTATTGGTTTTAGTAGATAAACCGGAACAAACAATTTCCCTTTTAGAAGAAAAGGATTATCTCCTTTCTACTACAGACGTTATTGCTATAAAACTAAATGATAATCCTAATGCATTATATCAAATCCCAAAAACATTAGGTGATCAAAAAATTAATATTGATTATTGCTATTCTACCTTGGTAAAAGACGATTCAATGCTTATAGTGCGTGTGGAAGATGATATTATGGAAGAAGCAGTAAAAATACTACAAAAGAATGGATTTACAATAATAGTATAGTATTATCTAATTAATCTTTTTTATCCAACTATTATATGCTATAAAAATTATTCATTATTTTCATTCTTTCAATTAATAGTTTTATTGCAAAAGCAGCATCATGAGGTGTGAAAAAAATTGTTGTTTTTTCTCTCCTTGAATGATCTCTTAAACTTTTGAATTCCTCACTGAACATAATTAAAGGAATTAATGGCTTCTCTCTTCCAGTATCATTCCATGCATGTATGATACCTCTATAATGTTCATCTGATTTCATTTCTAAAAATGGAGGAATTACAACACATGCAACAACAATGTCAATGTTAGGATCTTCAAGCATAATTTTTGTGATGGTGTAATAAGTAGTTTCATCTGCACCTCCAATCATATCAAGAGGATTTACTAATTTCACTAGCGGTATTAAATATGATGATATTTTTTCTTTAAATCCGTCAGAAAATTCAGTTAATTTCAAATTAAACTCTTCTGCTTTATCACTAAATAATACCGAGCTTCCTCCACTATTAGTAAGAACACCAATCTTTTCCCCTTTAGGAATTGGTAAATATGAAAATGTCTTAAGTGCAGTTATAAAGTCATTTGTATTTTCACATAACACTGCTCCTGCTTGTTTTATAGAGGTCCTTAACATTTTATAATCTGTTGCGATTGAACCTGTATGGCTGCTAGCAGCCTTCATACCAAAACTTGTTCTACCTCCTTTTAATACTACAATTGGTTTTTCAAGTACTATTTTTCTGATAGTCTTTAAAAAATCTCTTCCATTTTCAATTGTTTCCATATAGATACATATTATTCGAGTATTTTGATCTGAGTAAAAGAATTCTAGTATCTCATTGAAAGAAACATCAATATTATTACCTATATTGGCAAATTTTGAGCAACCAATATATTCTCTCTCCATAGCATAAAAACTCGCACATCCAAAGGAACCAGATTGACTTATCATACCAATATCTCCAGGAGGTGCGGTTTGAATAAATGAAGCATTTAATCCAATGTCTAAATTCTGTATTCCTACACAATTTGGCCCCATAATACGGATTCCAGCTTCCTTACACTTAGCAGTAATCTCATGTTCCTTTTTCTTTCCTTCTTCATTTATTTCACCAAAACCAGATGTTATAATTATTATACCCTTGACTTTTTTCTCTATAATCTCATCAATAACCTCATCAATAACTCTTGCGGGGACTAAAATAATTGCAATATCAATATCTTTTAGAATCTCTAAAATTGATTTATAACATTTTAAACCCGCAATTTCTTGACTTTTATGAGAAACAAGAAATATTTCACTTTGAAGGTTTTCATTCTTAAGAATATTGATAGTAAGAGCATTTCCAAATTTTTTTGGGTTATTAGTAGCACCTATTACAGCGATTGTTTTAGGATAAAAGAAAGAAAAGACCATTATGTTATTCTTCCACCTCATAAATAGCGTCATGAATACATACATCGATGCAAACTTTACACCCTCTACAGGAATCTTGTTCTATAATTGCTTTTTTTTCATTTTCATCGAATATGATCGAAGGGCAACCAAACTTATTAACACAAATTAAACATCCTTTACACCTCTCTGGATCAACTTTCACAGTCGGAGGAACAATTTGTTTCACCTTAAATTCATTTGCTTCTACTAAAGAACATGTATGCCTAGATATGAAAACTCTAACACCATCAGCTTTCACCGCTTTCTCTAATTTTTCAATCATCTCTAACAAGTTATTAGAATCTTCTACCCATAAATTTTCTGGTGAAACACCACATCCCATTACAAGATCTTCGATATTTACTTTTGTACCTAGTTCTTTTGTAATTTTAATTCCTGTTCCAGGGTTATCTTGAAATCCAGTCATACTTGTTGATCTATTATCTAATATCATTACTAAGATATTATTTTGATTATGAACTGCATTTATTAGTGCAGGTATACCAGAATGGAAGAAAGTAGAATCTCCTAGAATAGCTAAAACTGGATTCTCCTTAGATTGAATTTTAGAAATTCCATTCGCAAACCCTATTGATCCACCCATACAAACTTCTATATCTAAACTTTCAAGTGGCTTGTAAACTGCTAATGTATAGCATCCTATATCTGAGGAATTAACAAATTTGGTCTTTAGTTTCTTTTCTACTTGTTTTATCGCGTAAAAACTTGCACGATGAGAACACCCTGGACATAGGATAGGAAGTCTTGGAGGCATTATTATTAAATCATTAGGAACCGGTACACCATTATATTCTAGATCCATAAAATCAGCTACATTCTCTAGATAAAGTTCAGCTGAAAATTCCCCATTTTGAGGAAATATATCTTTTCCATGAATTTCTATTTCTTTTGATAACCCCTCATCATAAGCTATTTGTTTAAGTATATTCTCGATAAATGGTTCCAATTCTTCGACAACTAGAATTTTATCAACTGAGGAGAATAGCTTCTTAATAAGCTTCTTTGGAGGAGGGTATACCATTCCTAGCTTCAGAATTGAAACATCGTCTTTTACGCCAAAATGATTAAGAGCGTCTATTAAATGAGCATAAGGAACTCCTGCTGAAACAAATCCAATTCTTTTTCCATTCAATCTTTTTTTTGAAATTTTAAGATAATTATATGGGAAATCATTAGCAAATTCAGAAATTTCCTTTAATCTTTCTAGTAATCTAAGACGGAGTACACGTGAATGTGAAGGTAAACATACCCATCGGGATCTATCCCAATCAAATCCATATTCTCTCTTAATTTCTTCAATTTCCCCAAGTACTACATCACCTCTCCCGTGATTTAATCGGGTTGTTGTACGAAATAATACAACAGTGTGAAAATTTTCAGAAAATTCAAATGCATATTTAATCAATTCTTTAGCCTCTTGAGGTGTCGAGGGTTCAAAAACGGGAACTAAAGCATGTAAACCGTAATATCTGTTGTCTTGTTCATTTTGTGATGAATAACAATTTGGATCATCTGCTGAAACCAGCACAATTCCACCTCGAGCTCCTGCATAAGCCGCCGTCATAAATGCATCCGATGCAACATTTACACCAACATGTTTCATACACACGACTGATCGTACATTTGACATTGAACCCCCATATGCAACTTCAAATGCAACCTTTTCATTTATACTCCATTCTATCTTTAAATGGGAGAAATATGGATACATTTTCGCAAGAGTTGATAAGATCTCAGATGATGGTGTTCCGGGGTATCCTGCCCCAATTATAACTCCTGCCTCTAATATACCACGTGCTATTGCTTCATTTCCTAGTAAAATCACGTGGCTACCTGGATTACTTACAACAAAATGTGGTACACTCATTTGATCTCCTCTTTTATTATTTTTCCATTTTCTATTCCATTCTGAAAAGCAATTTTATTAATAATCTGTGCTTTTTTTGGAACAAATCTTCTTATAGAATTTTCAAGAGTTTTTTGTTTGATCGGTAATTTTTCAGAACCTACTAAAACTCCTAACATATATACGTTTAATGAGCGTATATCTCCCGCTTTTAAAGCTTCTTCATGCCCATTAATGATGAAAACATTTGAAGATATTTGTTCTAGAAATTTCTGAACTGAATCTAAATCTGGATATTCCATATTCATCAAATGAACTGTAGGAGGTACAATGATTTTGTTGTTTATAAGAAAAATTGTATTTGAATCAGCATACCTAAAATTACGTACAACTTCACTAGCTTCAAGAGCTATAATTACTTGAGAACTTCCGCTTGGAATTAAAGGACCTTCAACCTCATTACCAAATCGAAGAAAAGAAGAAACAGAACCACCTCTTTGGGCCATGCCATGTGTCTCAGCAGTACGAACTTTATAGTTATCTAATAAAGCAGCCCAGGCGAGAATCTGTACAGCAATTATAACACCTTGACCACCTACGCCTACGATCAATAAGTTAAAACTCTTAAGTTCCATAATACTTTTATATGATTACCTTTTGTGATAAATAATGGATCTAGTTCTACTTAATTACTAGTTTTTAATTAACTTATACATGATCAAATGTAACGGGAATAATCTCCCATAATCTAGTTTCTTTTAGAAATAACAATAAGAAGTTCACTTTAAAAAAATTCAGTCTCTAAGCTTTATTGAAAAAAAATAAAAAAATAAGATTTAATAACTATTTTAACTAATTACATTGGCCAAATCTTTTCTTGTTCGCCTAATTTTTACTTAATCCTTGATTATTGCTTGCCCGATAAAAAAACACGCTAAAATGATAATAAACGAAGAGAATCCTACCGTATAAAAGTAGATTATATATTGAGGGATACTGTTATTCGCTGTTCCAATTATGTTTACAAGGATTCCTTTAAAAATCCATATAGCTAATCCCCCAATGATTCCAAAAATAATGTCCCAAACAGCATTTTTAAAGGAATCTCGGCGACCTTCAAATTTAATTCCTAAACCAACAAATAAAGTGTTTTCTAATATCTCCCACACAATAGCAACTATTAATACTAATACAAGCATCATCCAATAAGGTATAAAATATATCAATTCATTTTCGAAAAAACTAGGGAGAGTATTTATCAAGCTTAAAAGAAGGAAACTAACGATCCCTAAATCGACATGACCCCAACTAAAGTAATCTATAGGTGATTTACCTGTCTGTGATGTTGAGGTGGCTACAATTGGTGTTGATTCACCACTTCCCATATTTAAATCATCTCATTTTTGGTTTTCTTTTTATTTAGAAGCTAAATATATCTTTAAATTTCTTTTAAATTAGATAATAATACATCATCTCAATTTATTAATAAATTTAAGTGATTTTTACAGCAAGGGTTAATTCTGAGAGTCTTGACAAATCAAATTAAAATATGTGTATCACTCAATTTAGCTTATAGATAAACCAATTTTATCTTATTAACTGATTCTGTAAGAATAGTAAAAAATATCGAAATCTAATTTAAAAATGTAGAAAATCTGTTAATTTCTGGTAATTTCAAGTTTGATTTATAACTAATATGGCAGCAAAATTCTAATTTTTAATTATTTTGAATGGTTTAAATCGATTTCTTCCTTATTAAAGACTTAATAAAATTATAATAAGTTTAGAAGGGTAACTTTTAGATTAAAAATTTTATCATAAGATTGGATGATAAATTTCAACATAATTGTTTTCGTACCCATATTTTTTAAGAAAAACTTTTTTTTTCCATTAAATTTATGAGTTCATTTAGCTTTTATTTTTAAAATAAGGAAGTAGTAAAGAAATATAAAATTCTTAATCTCAATTTAGTGTCATACTAATAAATTTCACAGAATAATGGAATAGAGCGTTCATGAAATTGACGATTTGTCGAAAGATTTATTAGGATAGGTTACAATTATAGTAACAGAAAATTTTTTTTTTCTAAGTTGTAATGGAATGTTTGTTTTTAGCCCATAATTTATTCCTCCACATGAATTTGACTAAAATTTCATTCCATTACTTTTTTTCTTACATCTTTCAAATATTTTGATATTTCGGGTTTATAAAACTATTATATAATATAGAATAATTCCTTAAACAACTTCAGGAATTAAAATGATGAGACTACTTCCTTACTTAAATTATTCCTTATTTTTAATTTTCCTGATTTCTTCAATGAGAACAGGAACAATTTCATATAGATCTCCAACAATTCCATAATGTGCGACATTAAAAATAGGTGCTTTCCGATCTTTGTTAATTGCGACAATAATTTCTGAATTTTGCATTCCCACAAGATGTTGAATTGCACCAGAAATTCCACAAGCAATATATAATTTAGGAGAGACGGTTTTACCAGTTTGCCCTATTTGTCTATCCTGATCTAGCCAATTCAATTCAACAGTAACCCGTGAGCCACCTAGTTCAGCCCCCAATACTTCAGCTAATTCTTCTATCATCTTAAAATTCTCTTTCGAACCAACCCCCCGACCTCCAGCAACGATAATTTCAGCTTCTTCAAGATTTACAGAGCTTCTCTCCTTATCAATCACTTTAATAATTTTTGTAACTAAATCTTTTTCCTTGAAATTACATTCAATTTTCCTAATTTCCGTTTTTTTTCTCATTCGTTCTGGAGATTGAAAAATGCCAGGTCTTACTGTTGCCATTTGTGGACGGCTATTCGGAGTTCTGATTGTTGCCATGAGAGTCCCCCCGAATGTTGGGCGAGTTTGTAACAAATTCCTCGTATTCTGATCAATAACTAGTCCCGTACAATCCGCAGTTAAACCCGCATTTAACCTCTTTGCAACTCTTGGAGCAAAATCTCTTCCCGTTGGGGTTGCGCCTATTAAAATGATTTCAGGTTTATTCTTAATAATTATTTCTGTTAAAGCTTGGACATATAAATCAGAATAATAATGTTTTAAGATTGGTGATTTTATATAAATTATTTCATCTGGTCCATAAAGGCCAAACTCTTCTAACTGATCATCAAAATCAGCGCCTAATATAACAAATGTCAAATTTACTCTTAATTCATTAGCTAGTTCTCCTCCTTTTCCTAAAAGTTGAAATGCTACGGGATGAACGATATTTTTGTAATGTTCAGCTATTACCCATACTCCCCTATATTGAGATAGATCAATTTTTTCAATTTTAAATTCCTCCCTTTCAATTAAAATGGCATTGACAGGGCATCCGTCAAGGCAGGCACCACAAAAAGAGCAGTTTTCCGTAATAATTGCTTTATTATCGATTATTTCAATGCCTGAAAAAGCACAATTTTCAACACAGTTACCACATCCAGTGCAAAGCTCATCATCTATAAATATACTCATTTATAATTTCCTCTTAGAGTATTTTATCATTCTTTAAATTTCTACACAATTCTTGAGCAATTTCTTCATTAGTCCCTTTAATAATAATTTGCTCTGCCTTTCTTTCTGGGATAAAGATTTTCCAGACTTCAGTCATCGAGCCATTCGACCCTATTTTACGTTTGTCTGGTTTCAATTCATTTGCATCTAATGATATTACTTCCTTCTTTGTATAAGCATCTACGATTCCAGACATAGTTGGAAATCTAGGTGTATTAATTTCCCTTAATACAGATAATAAAGCTGGTAATTGTGTCTCGATGATGACAACTTCTTCTGTTCTAAAAATCCGTTCAACAATAATTTTGTTTTCTTTTAGTTCAAATTTTTGGACATAAGTTATTTGTGGTATATCTAATTCTTCTGCTAATTCTGGTCCAACTTGACCTGTATCACCATCAATAGCTTGGGCACCCAAGATAACAAGATAATCTTTTTTATTTTTCGCACTCTTTAATATTCTTTTTATAGCGAGGGCTAATGTATAAGAGGTTGCTAGTGTATCTGCTCCCGCAAATGCTTTATCAGTTAATAGAAAAGCTTTATCAACACCCATAGATAAAGCCTCTCTTAAGATCTCCTCAGCTTGAGGTGGACCCATACTAATTGCAATAACTTCAGCACCATTTTCTTCTTTGATCGTTAAAGCTAACTCAATCGCGTTTTTATCATAAGGATTAATAATAGATGGAATACCCTCTCGTACTAGTGTATTCGTCTTAGGATCAATTCTTACTTCAGAGACTCCAGGTACTTGCTTTATACAAACAAAGGCTTTCAATATACCAACCACAGTTTATTAAAATATAGTTTCAGATTAGAAATAACCAAATTTTTTCTAAAACGAAATAATGGATTGCATTTAAATAAATTTTCCTATAATAGATAAAAAAAATTGAAGAGATATTTAATATCTTCTTTATAAGATATTAGCTCCTTTTCTTAACAACTGGTTTGCGATAACTAATCTCTGGATTTCTGAGGTTCCTTCATAAATTTCACCCATTTTAGCATCTCTAAAATACCTTTCTACAGCATAAGCTTTCATTAAACCATATCCTCCATGAATTTGAACCGCACTATGAGCTGCCTTCATTGCCGCTTCAGATGCAACTAACTTTGCCATAGCACTGGCTAACCCATAATCCATTCCATTATCACACAAATATGCTGCTTTGTAAGTTAATAATCTACCAGATTCTATAGCA
>JAHLWJ010000551.1 GCA_019057975.1 Promethearchaeota archaeon
ATAATTTCAGCACATTCAGATTAATTTTCTCACAGAATTAATTTAATTTTTACTTATCACTTTTTTTAGTAAGTGGTTATAATTTCTAATAAGATATTAGAAAATATTCATGAAATAATGGAATAGAGTTAAAATGAATAATTTTATGTCAGATTTAGCAATGCTTTAATTTTCTAATAGTCTTCCAAGCAATCTAAAATATTTGTTATTAAATCGTCTTTATTGCAATCTATTGCTAATTTCCAATCTCTACATAAAGATTTTAATTCATCTTTAGTAAATCCTTCTAAGATCTCACAAGGTTCATAATCACAATCAATCAAAGATCCTATAATGCCTTCTTTAGTGCCTTTTATAAATAAGTCATAAGTATTACACACTCTTTCTAATACATCCTTTTTAAAATAATTTAAAACATTCTTAAAATCTCTTTCTTCTGACAAATTTTTCACTCTTTTTTGAAATATATTAATTTATGATTATTTAAAAAGACATTTTCCCATTTTTAATACTATATAAAAACGTCACAACCATTTTTTTCCAAGGTCCTTATCCATAATTTCACATTCGGGGGTAAAGAAGATGATTGGAACTGATTACCACCTATATATAAATCCTTTAGTAATTTTAGTTCCTTGAGACTCTCGGGGAGTGAATATAACTGATTAAAATGCAAATAGAGTTTTTTAAGATTTGTTAATTGACCAATGCTATTTGGGAGAGAAGATAATTGATTACCATATAAAGATAATCCTATAAGAGATTTTAGATTCCCAAAACCATCAGGGAGAGAAGTTAAATTATTTCTTTTAATCCAAAATTTTTCGAGCGATTTAAGGATAATAAAACTTTTAGGTAGAGATGTTATTTTATTATAACTTGAATAAAATATTTTGAGTGATAGAAGTCTTCCAAAACTTTCAGGTAGAGATGTGATCTGATTACTATATAAATATAATACCTTCAATGATAAAAGATTTCCAAATGATTCGGGGAGACCTGATAATTGGTTACTATGAAGATGTAAAACCTCAAGATCGCTAAGATCTCCTATAGATTCTGGTATAGTAGTTAATTCATTGTTATTTAAATATAGTTTCTTGAGTGATGTAAGTTTTCCTATTGTATCAGGAAGAGAATTTAGTTGATTGCTATTAGATCTTAATATTTCAAGCAATTTTAGGTTTTCAATATTCTCAGGAAGAGATATTAATTGATTACTTTGGATCCATATTGTTTTAAGTAAAAATAATTTTCCAAAACTATTAGGGAGTGATTTTATTATATTAAATTGCAATTTAAGTTCTTCAAGCCCTTTTAAATTGCCAAAACTCTCGGGTAAAGATGTTAATTGATTATCTGATAAATTTAGTTTTTTAAGCAACGATAAATTACCAATACTTTCAGGTAATGCTCTCAATTGATTACTTGATAAACTTAATTCTTCAAGCGCTTTTAGATTGCTAATTTTCTCAGGCAAAGATGATAATTGATTGTTATTGACACGTAAAATTTTCAATGTTTCAAGTTCTCCAATATTTTCGGGGAGATATGCCAACTTATTACCTCCGAAATTAAGAGTTTTAAACGATTTAAGATCCTCTATCCATTCAGGGAGAATTTCTAACATATTAGATTCTAGATTGAGATGAACAAGCGATTTTGTATTTCTAATCCACTCAGGTAGAGATGTTAATTTATTTCCTCCTAAATTGAGATTGTGTAATTTCATTAAACTGCCAATACTTTCATGGAGAGTCGTTAACTTATTGTTATGTAAATCCAATATTTTAAGTTCTTTTAAATCTCCAATATTCTTGGGAAGACTGGTTATTTTATTGTCATTTAAAAACAATATCTCGAGAGATTTTAATTTGCCAATGCTGTTTGGAAGGGAAATTAATTTTCTGTTAGATAAACCCAGTTTTATTACATGGTTCTCTTCTGCCCAGAAAGCAAACATATCTAGTTCAATTTTTGTTGATAATGGGATGGAATATCCAAGTATTTTTTCTAAATCCTTCATAAAATCAAATTCTTCTTTAAAGAGATCCACTCCTTGATAATTTTTAAAAGGTGTTTGTTGACCTGTTAATTGGAGATATAAGTCATCACAAAATACATCAAATTCTGCTTCGTTGAATTGCACACCTCTAATCCCACTAAGACTTAGAAATATATCAATAAGCTCTTTAAATATTGGAACGACTTTTTTCATATATTTTATTGCCAATTGCATTTCAGTTTGTACAGGTCCAGACACTTTAGAGGTTTTGGAACAAAACACAATGATGATATCACAGTTTTGAATTCCTCGCTCCATATATTCATCAAAAGACTGTCCGAGTTCGGTATCGCGTTCCCAGTAAAATACATGTCCTACTTTTTGTATCTCTAGATAATGGACGACTTCTAAAATCCGAAAAATAGCTTGATCGCTTGTTGCATAACTTATAAATATTTTCACAATAAATACTTTCATTTATATTTCTTTAAATATTTTTTTAGAACTAATAAGAAAATAATCTCTGGAATAATTTGGAATAAGAAAAAAAATGGAAGGTCTTATTATAGATAATCACTCAAAATATATACAAAAAATTGTTGGATTTTTAAAATCTTTTAAAATTGACAGCAAAATAATTGACTATGTGGATTATAGAATTGATAAATCTCTATCTTTTGATTTTTTTATTCTTTCTGGAGGGGATATTGAAATCTCTAATAACAAACTTCTCCAACAAGAAAAAGAACTTGTCCGTAAGTCAGCAAAACCAATTTTTGGAATTTGTTGCGGTTTTCAAGTGATATCCCATGTCTATGGGGGTATTATCTCAAAAATATCTAAAAAAGTTGAGGGTGTCATTACAATAAATCTTCATAATATGAATGAATTAGACTTACAATATTCATCTGACATGTTGGATGTTTTTGAATCTCATTTATGGATAGTCGAAAAACCTTTGAAGGATTTCACGATCCTTGGCTCGTCAAAATATGGAATTGAAATTATTAAACACAATTCGAAGCCAATACTTGCTACACAGTTCCACCCTGAAGTTCAGGAAAATAACAATGGCAAATTTATATTTCAGTATTTTATTGAAAAAATTCTCCAAGAAAGTAATGATGACCTTATGTTTAATTCAAAATAATTTTTTATTTTTACTTTTATCTCTTTTTAGTATTAAACTCTTTGAGCAAATGTTTTCGAAAAATTTTTTGTCTTTGCATTATTTTTTTTTAATGGTATAAAATGTCCGAAAAAGTCGAAGATCGAATAAAAGAATTAGAAGAACGAT
>JAHLWJ010000552.1 GCA_019057975.1 Promethearchaeota archaeon
GATTATGTGATCAAACACCTCATTATTTTTAATTCTTCGTCTCGCCAAAAATCTGTGTCTAGAGATCTAGTTCTTGTCAGAGCTAAACGTAAAATATAAAAAGCAACATGTTAAAAAGTATAAATATTAAATTTTTCATTTTTTTCCTTAAAAACAGTTTAAAAAAAATTATGCTGTTGTTTAATAGAGAATCTCTAGTTATTGTAATATCCGATATACACTTAGGAGATCTGTATTGTAAAATAGGCGAATTTGAATCATTTCTCGTTAATTTACTTCAAGACTTAACGAGGAAATCAATTCTTGTTGAAGGACAAGTCAAGCAAAAGTATCCAATAAAGGAGTTTACAAGAAAAGATGGTGCGACTGGTATGGTTGGCTCCTTAATTTTAAGGGATTCAACGGGGATTGTAAGAATAATATTTGAATGAGCGATTGCTGAAGATTTCATAAATATCAAAATGAAACGTCATTAAAAAATCATTTACACTATACTATAAAGAATTATGACATCTATTGTGTTATTTAATGGCAGCTGGTTTTTGCAATTAATTTCTAAATTTTATGAAAGATTAGATTAATAACTATACAGTAACTCCAAATAAATAAAAGAAACAATAGTAATAATTATCATGAAATAGTGTCATTATTATCTCTTTATAAAATTCGATGGTTTTTATGGATGAAAAATTTGAAAATCAAATCGCACAAATGATAGATAATGCGGAAAAAATGGCCAGAGATTACGAGTTAGCCATTAAAAAAAGTAAATATGAGACTAAGTGTCCTTATCCCAAAATAATTAAAGTTTATGAAGATATAAGACAAATGCTCATTGATTGTAGTTGGAATGAGCAAGCCATGATTTTCAATGAACAAATTAAGTTTTACCGTGAAAAATTAGATAAAGATAAAAAATTACGCGAAATTGAAGCTCAAAAAGTGCAAAAACAGAAAGAATTTGAAGAATTGCTTAAAATTAATGAAATAGATACAATTAAAGCAGTAATCCTCTCTCTCAATAAAGAGGAGGAAATTTTAGATTTTGAAGCGAAAAAGAAAGAAAAAGTTGAAGAGTCTGAAGAAATTTTTAATATGATTAGTAATGCTGAAAGAATGGCAAAAGAATACGAACAAGAAATAAAAATGAGTAGCATCATTCATCTTGATTGTCCGTACGAAAAAATAATAGAAATTTACAAAGAAGTTAAAAAGAGATTTGAAAATATTGGTTGGAAAGAAGAATCGCGTAAATTGATAGATTCAATCAGATATTATAATGACAAACTCGAAAAAGATAAAAGATTAAGAGAAATTGAGGAGAAAAAATAATTAATCTCTGTTAAGATTAATTTTCAATTCATTAAAAACTAATTCTAACAAAATCTTAAAGAGCTAATGATTTTAAAAAATCAGAATTTTAATTTCATTAAATTATGTTTTTTTCAATTTCAAGCCTTTTATATATAAATGCATTTAATTCTGCTTTATTTCCAGATTTAATTAAACTAATAAAATTATCCTGTTCAAGAAGAGAAAATTCATCTACATCATTATTATAAAGATTATGTAGATAATTAGCATAATTTTCAACAGATTTTATTTTTTCCATATATGAATAAGATTCACTCCATATTTTCGAACCAACCTTGTGATCATCGTTCTTATTAGCTAAATTACTGAAATCTTTAAATAAACAAATAATTGATTTCTTAGACTCAGAGGAGAATCTTTTAAATACAAAATCTTCTTCTGATGTGTAGTTTTTATTTTTATATATATCATAGAATTCAGAATCAATACCAAATTAAATAAGGATATTTATTTTGTAATTTAAAGTTCTTAAACTACTCTAAAATAACCTAAATTACTAAAATTCATATCCACATTGTTTACAAACATATATCTTAGCGTACATAGGAATGTTCCCAACATAACTCAAGACTTTTGATTTATCATCTATAACTTTTATATTCTTACCAACAGCACCACATCTTGGGCAGGATATACGTTCTTCACTCTTAAGATCACTAACACCTATTTCTGGAGGTTTTAACTCATATAATTCTGTTTCGACTTTTTCTATATGATCTGATTGATCTTTTATAAATTTATCTTTCTCTGCAATGATTTCATTAATTTCTTGAATTTCAGCTTCTTTTTGGGAGATTAAGTTGTTTAACTCGTTAATTTTGTTATTTAATTCTTCGATTTGCGATATTAATTTAGATTTTTCTTCTTCTGATATAGATGCTTTACTCTTTAAATCATCGACTTCAGCCTTTAATTTATTAATTTCCACATCTTTGGCAGAGATTGTACTATTAGCTTCCTTTAGACTTTCTTTAAGCTCGCTAAGTTTAGCATTAGCATCATTTAAATTAGAAAGTAACTTTTCTAAATTTTCTTCATTCATTATTACCATCTCTTTATTTTTTTAGCTATTTTAACATATATCTTCTTTTTCTTTTATTACCTCTTCCAATTTTGATTCAATAATGCCTAACAATTCATTAAACTCAGTTTTTAAAAGAATTTTTTCAAATTCTTTAATATTTTTAAAATGCTTCTTATAATCAATTTCTATAAAATTTAGCTCTAACAATGTTAACTCACTACTTTTAATTTTTGAATTTTTATAAAATTGTCCTATTGTTTTATCTTTTTTAAGCGTATAAATTTATCGATAAGCATTAAGCTATTGCACTTAACATAATAAGTATGATCTATATAAAATAAATTTCTTTAGTATTTCTATGCCTAATATGTTGTCACTTATATTTTATTTTTAAAAAGATGTTTCATCTTTTCAGAAAAATTTTTATCTTTTAAGAAAAGTTACAATATAGCTAGAATATTTATCCTTATCCATTTCTTCTTTGATTTTTTTCAATAATCTTTCAAAATCCACTAAATCCTTACAAGCCTTCCAGCCAAATGCAATTGCGATATTAATAAGATCTCCAAGATATTCTTGAAAATATCTAGGAGTTATATCACGTAAATTTACTCATATATTCCATTTCTCTTTTAGCTGAGAAAAAGAAGTTACAACCAAAAGTATGGAAAAAATGGGGAAATATCCTTATGAAATTAATTTCCGTAATATAATGTTAAGAATTGTAAATCCGATACTATAACCACTTAATTTTTTTTCCTTACTATTTTTATAATATTATAAATTCTCCCTCATCATATATACATGTCAGTCGATTCTTTTTGATCCACTCTTTTCCATAATCATCTCGATATTCTCTATATAAATCATTAGCCAAAAATTTATAATTGAATTTTTTACCA
>JAHLWJ010000114.1 GCA_019057975.1 Promethearchaeota archaeon
CATATTTGCTTAAAATAAGAACATTATATCAAAGTGTGTTCATGAGCGGGCAACAGGGTTCTGGGAAAACATCTGCATTGAAAGTACTCTCACTTTTAATTGCTCAAGAGAAAGATTCTCCAGCACAAATTATTCTTGATAATGAAGGAGAATATGGTAATTTAGCAAATATTCCTTCTACCAAGCGATCAGAGAAATTAATGAAGCTACATAGAATTAATGCTCTTAATATCAATAAATTTAGATTCATTAATATAGATACAGATAAGGGTTTTTGTCTTACATTAAAAGCGATTGATCCTGTTGATTTGCCCTATTTCTTACATGAATTAACGCCAATATCTCACGATACCTTGCAAACAATAATTTATGATATTATTGAAGAAAATAAGGGAAAGGAGTTTACACTTCCAGAACTAAAGAAATTTATTTTCTATTATATGGAAAATGAGATATATAGCGCAACATCTGGAACTAAATCAGCAATAAGAAGGGCGTTGAATTCCATCTCTCTAAGAATCTTCGATTTACCCGAAGTAGAACCAATTGATTTTGAATCCATGTTAATCCCTGGTAATATAACAGTAATTAACGCGTATAATTTGAGAGATTCACATCAAAGAATTGTAGGATTATATTTATTAGCTATTCTTCATAAACGTGCTTTAAAAGGAAAAGAAAAGCTTAAGGTTTTCTTACATTTGGATGAAATCCAACGCCTCCTTCCTAAATCGAGATCACAATCAGATTCGGAATACTTAAAACGTATTATCAAATTCTTAGACGAAATTGTACATCGCGGTAGGAAAAGGGACTATGGAGTAGCATTTGCAACCCAGAGTATTATGGATGTGAAAAAAGAAATCATTGATCTGTGTAATACAAAAATTTTCCTTCAGACACAAGGAAGTGGAAGCAACTACTTGAGGGAGTATTTTAATAACAAGCAAGATATAGAACGATTGAAGCGCCTTCCACAAGGACATGCTTATATTACGAGCAAGGGAAAACATGATCCTGTAGAAATTAAGTTTCCTTATATAAATTGAGTATTTTCTTTCTAATTATGCAAAAAAAGAACATAAATAACATAATAAGAATATTTTATATTAGAAAAAAAGAGCTGTTTGATTTTATTTGAAAAAGAAAGGAAGGTTTTTTGATGCAAAAACAGAATTTAGAAGGAGCATAAGAGAGTTATTAAATAAATCTAAAAGATTGGATCGGGTTAAATTTTTCTGTCCTTTCTGTGAATCTCAATCAATATTGATAACTATTAAAAAAAACATAGCTGAAGCAAAATGTTCAACTTGTTCTATTACCGAAAAGATAAAAACTTATATTCACTATGATCTAATTGATGTTTATGGAGATCTCCTTGATCTTTTTAATATAGACCAAGAGATTCAGAAATTAAAAAAACGCATTTTAGAATTAAATAAAGAAAGCAAGTATGAAAAAAAAAAAGACAATCAATATGTATAGTAGTAAAGCGCTCTGTTACTCCAAAATATTAGATATCTGTAGAAAAAAAGCGACATCATTAGAATTATTACTCAAGGATAGAAGTAATATCGATATGGAGGAGAGTAACAATTGGAAATTAAATTTAGAGAAATATAAAAATCTGGAAAAAAAAGCAGAAGATAACTTAGAAAGAGAAAATAAAATCCATGAAAAAGCTCAACTTAAAAGAAATGATATAAAGAAAGAGACCAAAAAAGATGATATATTTTCAGATCCCGGGTTTTTAGATTTTTAAGAAAAATAAAATTCTCGTAAATTCAAATAAAAAGAAAAGAAGAATAGTTAAAAAAAATTTAGCTATTAGTTCAGCCAATATAAGAGACTTAGGATATACGTTAGTGGGAGTTAGTAAATAAAGACTTCATGTATGAATTCCAAAAAAATAATCATTAACATCAATTTAAAAATATCTAACTTTAGTTTCTTTTATAAAATCCCAAAGCCATTTTAAACGAGATTTCTTCATCATTTTATCAATAAATTCTTCATAAACGTCCCAACCTTGTTGAATTAACTCATGAGATTTTTTTTCTTCCTGTTCCATTACCCATTTATTATGAATTGCTCTAATTTTCCAATCAGAACATAAATGTTTCCATCTGCGATACGCGTGTTTGGATATTTTTCGGCATTCAGGGCACCTACATTCGGCCAATTTTTTCTTTTCATCATCAGAAAAGATTTTATTATAAGTCAATCCATTTTTAGTCTTTAATCCAAAAGTAGCACTTCCATTACCTGCATATCTTTCTGCTGTTTGGGGTAATATAATTTTTCCATAAGCTGCTTTTCTTCTATAACCTGAAGAATCAGAACTTTTTATTTCGCAAAAAGCTGCAAAATGATAAGTCAATGGAGATGCGCCAACACCAAAAACATGAATATCAATATCTAATTTCTTTCCTAAAGAACTAAGGTATAAAAATGCCTCGTAAATATTTTTATTTGGCTGGCGATCTCCAAAAAAGCCCTTAAAGTTTTCTTTAAGGATAAAAGCACTTCCTAAGGCGATATAGCTAAAATCCTTTTTTTGTAATACATTGATGTTTTTATCTAAAGAACTTTTATTCCATCCATGTAATGCGGGAATCAGATTAAGATTTGTACTATCCTCCCAATAATCAATGTTTTCTATGGTTTTCTGCCAATTGTTCTCCATCTTCCTAATATTCATTTGAGGATCTAAAGGGTAATCAAATGGAACTGTATATTTTGGCTTTAATTTCTCTTGGATATCTATAACTGTATCTAAATTGATAGATACCTTGTTCTTCTTTTGATGATAATTGTTTTTAAAGATAGTAAACGCACCATTGTCTAAAAACAAATTTTGATATGGATATTTTATTTCAGGCTCATCTGATTTCAGAAAGTTATATACACTATCCATGACATTGCCATGTTGTATTCCTTCTATGAAATTATTTCCTAATTCCCCTGCCCAATAATCCATAATAAACCTTACTAAATAATTTTTAGCAAATCATCTAATCTTTTTAAATTCTCTTCTAGAATCAATAATAAGTCAGTATCTGCTGTTTCATGTAACTTACCAGTTATTTCTATTACCTTCAAATTAAAGTTTAATTTGTTGAAAGCAATTTCTAATGATTTAAGAGATTCTGAATCGTTCCTTAAATAAGATATGAATTGAATATTATCTGTATTTTTTTTAGTGTCAAAGAATTCAAATATTCTTTCGTTTATTATCTTGATATATTCATTTTTAATTTTGTCAGTTTCAAATAAAGGATTCCAATCATAAGAATCAAAAGGATACCTATCACAAAATTCATAAGGTATAAGTCCCGCATTAGAAATTACTATCTTCTGAATATTTTTATATTTATCAAGGACTTTATTAAAAATGCGGTGAATTGGTGAATTATAATAAGGTTTTATAGCAGCACAGGGTACAAATATTATGGCTTTGATATTTTTTTTTAGATTATAGTTTTTCTTAAAATAGGATTGCCAAATCTTAAAATGTGGATGGATTAATTGCAATCTTCCAACACCATTTAACCCAATGTAATCTTTGTCTAAAATATCTGGTGGTTTCATAATAGTTTTAATATTAAGAAATAAATTTATCAATTTAAAAAAATTGCTTATTTACTCTTTATTGTTAATAATTTTAGAGTGATCTATATTTGTTCTTTAATTAAATCTTCATCTGTTACTCTTGTAAGAATGATAAACCAATCATATTTCTTCGCGATATTTTTCAAATAATTATAAAATATCTCTCTAGCTTCACCATCCATTTTCAAGATTAAATCATCACCTAATATAAAGGGGATTTCTGGATTATAAGTTTCTTTAGCGGAGATCTGTAATAAAGATGAAATAACCATTCTCTCTCCTCCGCTTAAGGTATTTAATTCATGAGGCTTCGGATTTCCCTTTCTTATTATTTTCAAATTATTATCCTCCTCAATATCTAAATAAACTTTATCTAATTTAGGGAGATCTAATTCCTTAAGTACCTTTTCAATATTTTCATTAAATTTCGTAGCTGCCCCTTCTCTTTGCTCTTTAATTTTTAAAGTAAGATGAGAATTTATTATAGAAAAATTTTCACTTAAATCTCTAAAAAAGGAATCTGCGATTGAGACATCTAGTTTAAAACCGATAAAATCAATAAAATCCTCTTGACTTATGTTTTTTTCCAAATTTTCTATTTCCTGCTCTAAAGCACCCAGGTTTTTTGTTAGTTGATTTTTAACTTTTAGTTTTGGATTGATTTTCTCATTTTCCTTTAATTTCTCTTCGATTAATTCAAATTTCTCTTCATTAATTTTTATTTTTTTACTCCTAGAATCAATAATACCAGTATACATTTGTATTTCTCCTTTTAGATCTTTTACTTGAGCTAACAGAGTATCTCTTTCTTTTCCTAATATTCCAATTTCTTTTGATAATTCTTCTCTCTCTTCGTCAATTATGGATATACTATTTTTTTTTTCTTTATCGTTTTGTAGATTTTGATGTTCTTTATCGTTTTGATTTATTTTCGTATTAATCTCGTTCCATTTTTTCTTTGTCTCTTCTTTTTCTTCCTGTCTTTTCTTAAGTTTTCCCTCAATTTTAATTTTAGAAATATTGCCATCTTCACATGTCCAGCATAAAGTCTCCTCTTCGCCGGTCTGTGCCAATATAGTAAGATTATTCTTGAATCTTTTTACATCTGATTCTAAATCCTTCATTTTTTGATCTAACTTGCCACGATCTTCTCTTAAATCTCCATTATCTTTTAGAATTTCCTGAATTCTATTGTTGATTGATTGAATTGATTGTATCTCTTCGAGCTTTTTCTTCTTAGCAGCTAATTCATCAATCTTATTTGATTTTTTTTCTATTGATGCATCGTTTTTCTTAATGGTACCTTCAACATCTGATAATGATTTTTCACATTCTTTTAACTGATTTCTACTTTTCTCTTGGTTTTTATTAAGTTCATTGAGTTTATTACCTGTCTCTGAATAATCAGTCTTTAATTCTGGAGCTATTTTAATTTTGTCTATTTCTTCTTGTATCTTCTTAATTTCATTATTAACTTCATTGATTTCTTTTTTTTTTTGGTTTAATAAACTTTTATTTTCTTCTTTTTCATCAGTCTTCTTTTTAAGCTCTTCCTTTTTAGAGTTTATTAATTCGTTATAAGAATTCATGATATTTTCTATAGTTTCATAATCTTTAGCAAGCGACATTTCAGTTACTATCCAAGAAAAATCAGCTCGACCATTAGAAACATAATTATGAATCCTAGAATTTTCTACAAGCATACTACAATATATAAATTTTTGTTTCCCTGGATTGTTATATTTCTCTTCACCATCACGAGTTAAATGCACTTTTTTTTTTTCATCATCATATTCAAGCTCTATTGTTGCTTGATCTTTGTTATGATTTAATAGAGGTGAGGTTTTAGCCCCCTTCGCTTTAGAAATTCCAAAACTTACAGCCGTATCTTTCATTTCTTCAGAAATTATTGGGATCGACAGAGCTAATGCACATGATTTGAGAATCCTGCTCTTTCCTGTTGCCATCCTCCCCCTAATTTCGGTTATTACTCCACTATTAAATTCCCAGTTTTCCTCTCCTTCTCTTTGCCCAATATTGGTTAGTTTTAATGTTGCTTTCATGACAATCTTTCCTTAATATATTTTTCTATTTTGTCTCTAAAATTTTTAATAAAATCAGCTTCTTTAAAACCTTGATGAACAATGGTTTCTATATATTCAATAATATCTTCTATCATTTTTTTATTCTGTGACATCTTCCAAATCAAATCCTACAATTATTTGAATATTTTGTATTTCGACAATATGAATTGGTTTCCCCCTTTTTTTTTTTTTTTTTATTAATTCCAATATTGCTTTACAACATTTTTCATAGTCTTCTGTTATACCTAAAAACTTATAAAGTATCATAGCTCCAACTGCTGGGTTTCTAATTGTATAGTTTTTCTTTTCCTTTAAATCTACTTTTACAGGTTTTTTAATAAGAGAAAAATGAATGGGATTAATAATCTCTCTTTCATAATTACATATCTCTTTTACTTTTTTAGGTACATTAGGATTACCTCTTCCATATGGATGTTCTGGGCCAGATATTCCTAAAAATGCTTCTCTAATATCATTAGCGCGAAATTTTACCTTGTTCTTCTTGGAGTCATATTCAAACTCTAATACAACTATTATATATTTTTTATCATAATCTAATTCAAACATTTACTCTCTCCTAGTGTTTCTAGTTTAGTTTTAAAATATTTTTATTATTTAATATCTTACTTATTTCGATCAGGAGGTTGATGAATTCACCCAGTTTTTTATTACCTGTAAAATATTCAGTTTTAAGATCATCCCTATTCTTAAAGATTTCTATTAAATTTTTCATTAAAGGTATGATATTCGGGATTTCCTTTATAAATTCCTCATAACTTAAAAATTCTAGGCGGTTGGGTATTATCTTTGAGCTTTCATCATCAATCTTTGAACTACTCAAAATATCTTGACGATCAACATGAGTTGCTGTACCTCCTACAAGTTTTAAGGATTTAAAAAACATATCATAAGTCAAAATGATATTATTACGGCTTCCTATTGCTTTAAAAAGAGCTACTCTCGTTCCTCTTTCAATGTCTGAACCAGAATATCCATGTGTTAGACTTAACAATCCTTCCGCATCCTCATCCTGATTGAGTTCTTCTAATATTTTTTTTTCAGATTCTAGAATATTTCCTTCTAATTTAATTTCTAATTTATTTGATACCGCATTAATTTCATTATATTCCTGATCTAGCTCCTTGTAGATATTATGATCAATTTTTATACCAGCACTTTCAATCCTTTTCATAAACGATTCCATGATTTTTTTCCTTAATTTAAAATCTGGAAAATCAAATTGGAGATGAAACGTAAAACGTCGCCATATTGCAGAATCGAGTTGGTGTTGATGATTGGTTGCACCAAAGATGGCTAATGGAATGTTTTTTTTAGTAATATCATCAATAGTTTGTAAAAAAGATATGACAGCTCGCTTAATTTCCCCAACTTCATGGATATTTGATCTTTCAGACCCTACCGCATCAATTTCATCAAAAAATATTATAAATTTTCCATTTTTTTCAGCAATTTTTGCAGCATCAGTCACAGCTTGACTTAACTTTTTTATAGTTTCTCCCAGTAATGAAGAAATTAGTTTATGAGACTCTACTACACATAAAGGAATATTATATTCTCTAGCAAATGCTCTTGTTAAAGAAGTTTTTCCAGTACCGGGAGGACCATATAGAAGCATAGTAAAATTAGGTGCTAGTTTGGTGTTTTCCAATTTACTTCTGAATGATGGGAAATTATCTAATGCATTAAAAAAATCTTCCATTCGTTCCTTTTGTTCTTTATTTCCAATAATATCTTCTATAGATTCTTTAATATTCCACCCGAAATACACAGCACCATATCTACCGAGTAGATCTTGAATTTCCTCATCACTATATTTATCTTCAGTCATTTTAAATCCACCCTATTTTTATTATTTGATTAATATCTCTTTTTATAATTACTTATATGTTTTCACAAAACAATGCTATTTCATTAATTAAATCTTTCAAATTATCAATTTGAGAGCCTATAAAATTAAAAATTTCTTTTCTATATTGAACACTATCACGGATCTTCATTTTATCCATTCCTAAATAATTTGGAAAACATGACAATTTCATTAAATTTGGTAATATTTTTTCATTAGTTTGTAAATCTTTAAAAATCCCATAGAAGATATTATCATCTGAAAGTTTCCATTTTAAAATACCCATATACATTAATAACGCAAAATTCATTGAGATCCAGTTTACCAATTCTTTTGATAAAAATCCCCTTCTCATAGAAGCATTAGCTAAATAATATAATATGAGTGTTTCATTACTAAATTGAGGGATATATCTTATTTTACCATCCTTCCGAATATCTTCTCTTAAGAAATTATTAGCTAACAAAATTTCAACAAATGATTCTTGTGGAGCTAAAAAAATCTCATCTATTATTCGCAGCCCGATTCTTTCAGCAATATCTTTTACCGCTTCTACTTCAGCGTTAGCTATTGAGTCAATATATGGCTCAAATACTTCATTTATTAAAAGCATTGGAATCTCATAATTAGTTTTTTCAGGGAAATCTCCAAAATTGGGGTCCAAATTGTAAAGAGAAGTAATATTATTAATAATTTGATACACTTTTGGGGAAATACTGGGAATAATGAAATAATCCGGGTTTTTTAATTTATCTCGATAAAACGTATGCGTTAACAATATGTGCCTTTGACACTCATAATAGTCTTTGGATTTATCTAATAATTTCTTATAAATCGTTTGTAAATTGAATCCTCTTGGAAATACAATTTCTTCAATAAACTTAACTAATCGATATAGATATGTATTTTGGAAGTTTGTTTGATCAGGATTAGTAATTTGCTGTAAAATTTTTAGAGCTTCAATGGATTCTTTTAAATGGTCTATAATAAAATCTTTTATCTCAATTGTTGAGGTTTTATTTCTAAATTTAATTATAAAATCCTTCATTATCTCATAAATATTAGATCTATACATTGCTGAAAATTCTGATGAAGCTCTGACTTTTCGAATGTTCCTTTTTTCCTCTTCTTCACGTATTTTATCTAATATTTCTAACTCCGGATCTAAAAATAATTCGTGTTCTAGATCGATAATAATCCTACGAGTTTCTCTCAATATAGGTCTCATATGGCTTATAAAGGTCAGATATCTAGGTAAAATATCTGTCCACTTTTCCCTCCTTCTACCCGGCCTAATCCTTTCCGTAAATTTTTTACTACTAATTATTGACCTCCTCCTTCTCTTTAATTTTTATGTATCTTCATCACGATCAGTGCTTAAAGTTACCTGTGTGAATATATTAGCAATTTCTACAAAGATTGGTATTTCGACTCGACATAAATTCCCAAGGATCCACTTATTAACATCTTTTAAAAGAAATCTTATTTGATTATGAATTTTTTTATTTATATCGGTATCAATTATATTATTCAACCAACGCCCCCCACCTAGCCTAAAAGCAACAATCTTTATTAGAGGTTCGAATAAGGATTCTAAAATCAGTCTCATCATCCATGATTTTGGAATTATACTCATGCTGTCATTATCAAAAGATGGGTCTTTTAATATTGGGTGATTGGCTCTTACATTAAGCTTAGGCATAAAGCTTAATAGGAGGATCAGGGCAAAAATAGCCGATATACCATTAATAGTGTAGGAACCTCCTATTTTTTCGAGATCTTTTCGATTAATAGCTAAATTTGCTAAAAAAAGGCTAATAAACACATTTCTATCGAATGCTTCTGAAACATGAGCATAAACTGAATCGTTTTTCCCGCCTTTTTTATTAATACTGATACCAAGCTCAATTTCCTTTTCATCCTCTTCTATTTCATTCCTATTTTCTTCATTATCAGTTTTATCGATGATTATATATTTTTCCTGCAAAATTGCCAGTATTTCTGGGGGAAATGTATAGAAAGTATAAACCTTTTCCTCGCTCCTTCTCACATCTTTCTCAACAATGAGTTCTTTTGAAACAAGTCCAAACATATTCACCAATTCTTCTAACTGTTTTATTATATAATGGTGAGGTTTATTTGGATCTCCGAACATTGCCTTAAATTGGTGATCAACTATATGAAAATCATTTCTTTTAGCAAAGGCTTCTACAATTCTATCTATTATTGGTCCTTGATTATAGGAGGCAATCGCTTTAGCTCTTGAAGTTACGAAACCATTTAATAATTCATTTATGATAAAATCTTGCTCATGAGTTCTGGATTTGAGGATTTTGCTAAAGGCCTCTGCTAAATCCAATGTGTTAGGAAAGAAAGTATTTTGAATCGTGTTATCTATTGCTCTTTTGAGAAGCTCTCCATCATTTCTAGGAAATTGAGTCCGTAGAACATCTAATCTAATTAATAGAGCATCTCTAGCTCCAGGAATATTTTCAACATTTTTGTTTTTTAATTCTACAATTGCTTTTTCTAATCCTTCAGAAAAAGCTTCCAATAATCCCTCCCATTTAGATTCTAGAACTGACATATAAATTAACTATTTATTATTTTTTTTCCCATTTTAAATCAATTGATACTTTTCTCAAGGCACTAATTAACGGCTTAATTAATTTTCTATCATTGATATTAGGAGAGGCTATTCCTCTCTGAGTTTTCCAACCCATTTGAGTGCCTTCTCCCATTTCTTTTTGTCCAAACTTTAAAATATTACTAAGATCTCGTACCCACCAATAAAATCTTAACCACTTTTTATTAGGGTTATCTTTTGAATAAATTACTACTAACGCCTTCCATTCACCCATCAGCCATTTCACTGTGATCCCACTTACCGGTAAATAAAAGTTAATAGGAAAATTTTCGTGAAAACGCAGATCGAGATCTGATGAAGCAACATTGAAAATTGGCTGGTTGTATCCTTCCAAGACAACAATTTCTCCACAATGTTGGCATTCATAATGAGATTTCATTTTATCCATTTTTTGTTGGCATTTTGGACACGTTCTATTCTCAATAATTCTATATTTGATGATTTCTAAATTTTTTTCTTTTTCTAAGTCCTGTTTTGTTTTAGGCTCTTTTTTTTCATATTTTCCTTCCCAACCCCAAAATTCATCAAAGGAATCCTCAAGTTTTTCTAAAGCAACAAGTAAATTATTAAGAACATCTTTATCATAGATTTTAAACATACCTGCATGCTGATAATTCTTCCACCAAGACAATCTAATATATTTCTCATTTTTTAGGTATGCGCTATGGCAAACTAATACAGCAAATAATCGATTTTCTGTTTTATTAATAATAATTCCTTTCTCACAAATTTCATATTGTTTATTTAAGCTGGCATTTTTATGAAAATATTCTCCACTTTGAAAAATTCCCTTTTCGATTTTTGATTTTTCCTTTGCTTCAGCATCTTTAACTTTCTGTTTAACTATTTTTTTACATTGAGGACATTGAAAGATTCCAGAAACAAGTGATTCCATTTTTACATTACATGCAGGACATTCCATTATAACTACTCCTTATTATTTTTTGTAATTTGAATCATTCTCTTTTCTATCTCTTTAACTGAATTTCTTGCTCCTACTATTGTTTCTCTCATTTCATCTAAACTTTGCTGGGGAATTTCACCCTCAGAATTAGCTGATTGTATTTCTAATAATTGTTTATATAATCTTTCTAATTCATCTTTATAGTTGGATAATATTTGGAAATCTGCATTTGATAATCTTAATCTAATGACTTTTTCTGAGACTTTAAGCTTAATAAGAATTTCAGTAATTTCGAGTGTTTTATTTCTTATATTTTTAACTATATCTTCATTTCTTTCTAAAGATTTTTTAATTTTACTAATAACAGGTTTATTACTCATAATAGGATTAAAAATCCTAATAAAGTTAACAGTTTTATCTTTAAATTCCTTACAATGTTGAATTAAGTCGTTAATGGTAGAATCAGCATCAATATCTTGATATTTAATTTCAATTTTCTCATGAACGATATCAAAATCATCAGATGGTTTTGCATTAATCCTACTTTCTAAATCTAATACGGCTTTTTTTGCTCCCGAAGCGTTATCTCTAATTTTTATTAAAGTTTCTTGAATTGCTTCAATTTCCATAGGGATCTTTTCAAGAAATCCGAGATATTCCTGATTTCCAGAGTATTTAGATTTAATTTCTAATAACTGTTTATTTATTATCTCCATTTCATTTTTATAATTTGATAATATCTGAAAGTCTGAATTTGATAATGTTAGTGTAATATTCTTATCTAACAATTTAATCTTGAGTGAAATTTCTATTATTTCGATTTTTTCTTCCTTTTTATTTATTTCTAAAGCCTTAGTAAGTTTTTTAATAATTTGGTCATTATTTAGAATTGGGTCAAAAATCATGACTATGTTGACAATTCTATCCTTAATTTCTTTGCATATTGCAAGTAGTCCATCAGAAGTAGGTTCAATTTTAATAGCTTGGTAAATATTACCAAATACATCTAGGATATCATAAAGATCATCAGACAAAATATAGTCATTATCTCCAACTTCATATATAAAGTGATGTACAATCCCACTCACCTCACATCTTACTTGTTTTAGTTTAGTAAGACCTAATTCAAAATCTTTCTGAGGCAATGATTTAAATCTCTTTGAAATCATATGAAAAAGTGTATCTTTTGGTGTTAATATTGTATTTTTTTCAATAGTTATTGTATATTCTCCCATTTTTAAAATAAAATCACCATCTTTTTGATCATATTCTTTATGGCTTCTAATATTCTTAAATAACCCTAAATCTATTATTTTTTCAATAAATTCTTGATCCCAAAGCAATTCAACATTATTCTTATAAATATCATCCAACATTATTACTCTTTCATATCTATCTATTACATCCTTATATAAATTATTAAACAAGTCCTTTCTAATTATGTATAAATAGAGAATCGTGTATTTAGTATTTATATTGTTAAGGATACTATTAATTAAGTTCCTATCATATTCTAAAGACAATTTATTATGTTCCATGCCTAAAATCCACTCAATTTTTTTTAAATTGCTAAAACATTTCAGTGAAAAAGAGTAGTTGGGATAAGTATTCATTCCTAAAAAATTTTACTAATTCCTTCGAAATTTTTAACATAAAAGCAAAAATATTTTAGTTTTTCTTTTCTTTATTCTAATTGAATATAGATTTAATTATATTAAAATTTGGTAGAGATACTTATGGGAAGAAGAAAACGTAAACAAGTTTCACCGAAACGAGTAAAAAGAGTACCAAAAATTTTCACCTGTCCAGAATGCGGTGAAAAAAGCGTAAAAGTCACTGATATTAAGAAGAAAGGTGCTTTTGCCACTGTTAAATGCGGTAATTGTGGATTAAATAAAGAGGTATTAGTAAATTCAATTTCAGAACCGGTAGATGCATTTGGGGATTTTATAGATATATTCTACGCAGATCAAGAAATACAAAGATTAGAAAGAAGAATAAAGAAATTAAAAGAAGATCATGAATGGGGCGAAATTTCGTTCGCTTACTCAATTTTGTCAGATCTTTGCAAAATAAAAGCAGCGCTATTACTGGAAGAAGAAGATGTTAATTTAGATGAAGTTAACGATTGGAAAATAAAAAGTGAGGAAT
>JAHLWJ010000553.1 GCA_019057975.1 Promethearchaeota archaeon
TTCGCTCTCTTGTTCTTCAATTACTTTAAAGATGTCTTGAGTTAAGATTGGTTTTTTAGAAACCTTCACAAATTCTTTAATATGATTTTTGAATAAATCTTTAGCAGTTAGTACTATCAATCGATTTTTGGTAGTATTCGCATTAGCGTTTATTTCGTGAAACTCTGCAGGAGAAATTAGTTTTTTTACCCTCGTATCTTTTACTATTAGCAATACCTCATCGATTTCTTTTTCGAATTCATTTAAATTTCCCAAATACTGGGTGAATGTAACAGGTAAAGTTGGATGAACAGCTTTAGCCATATCTAGGAATATAAATATTTCTCTACAAAAATCTATCCTTGGTTCAATTTTTTTCTTAGCTTTTTGTGCTTCATTTAAAAGATCATCCATTATTCTAAAGAACTTAATGCTAGATGTTTGTTTATCGAGCATAGTTTTTAGTCTTTTCAATTTTAACGAATCATCGGTATACTCTTCTGCAACACAATTTCTTATATCTTCTTGAAGTTGTTTAAGCTCCATTTTTGATTCTTTCTGCTTTAAGCCACTTAAATAGTATACCATCGATTTTACTCTAAATATATCTGTATTCTGTTCATAAAAGGGCTCAAGGATCTTAAAGACTGGCTCCAATGGCTCATATAGGAACTTTAAAACAAAAATCAATGTTAATCTATCAGCATTATACACACGAGAGTCATAAAATTTTCCAAGATCTATATTTTCCTCTAAGTCTAATATTGTTTCAAAAAAATCTTGGAAAATACTAAATTTTTTCCTCGCATCGAGAGGTATTTCTTCTATTTCTAAAAAGTAGGACTTATGAAATTTGTCAATTAAGTCAATTGAGTAAGTAAATGCGTTATAAGTTCCTAACATATTTAAATTTTTCATCAATTTCATTTTCTCTTTGCCAATATTTTTCAAAGGATCAATATCTGAGAAAATTTTGACCACAATTTCAGGATAAATCTTTTTTGTAATATCGTATGTTTTAATGTAATATTCATTCAATGTGAGAACAGGAACTATTGCTTTAATATTCATCATCCTTCTTTTAATCGCATTCAGCTCTTCTTCTACTATTTTAATAAGAAAATCATCAATTTCTTTCTTTTTTTCACCGGTCGCAAATTTCCTCTCATCTAATAATTGGACTACTTTGATAGCATGAATCATCGCATTTTGACCCCCAAAAACATCCGTGAGCATTTTAGAGAATATAGAATATGCAAGGGCTCCCGCTAAGACGCGATTTTTATCTTTGTCAACTAATATTTCATAGGTTAGCATATGCATTAGTCTATTTGTATAAGGGATCTCTTCTTCTTCTTCCCTTGGCACGATAATATCATGATAATTCTCAGAAATTTGATCTAATGGAAATTTGGATTCCCACAAATCTTTTCTAATTTTTTCACCTTCATCATTCTTCAATATCTCTATGTATCGTGGAACGATATCTTTGATTGATTTTGCCCATTGAGCGTATTCATCAACTATTGGTAATTCTTCACTGTATTCAACTAATAATTCATAGATAGGTTTATCAGAGACTCTAAAAGCTTTTGGTCCAGAATATTTGCCAAGTGTATACTTGAGAATTTCATCTAAACTTGGCATTGATGATTTTATAAAAAATACCTTTTCCATATCCAAAAACGCTTGATATAACTCAAATAAGTTCCTAACTTTATGTTTCGAGCGATTAAGAATAAATTGGTTAGTTTCCTCTCTATTCAAATCACTCAACTCACTAATAGCGTTTGTAAACATTAAAGTCCTAGTGAGAGTTTTCTCGATTTCTTTTTCTTCTAATTTATGCATAGTTTCAGAATATTTTGTCAAGAATCTCGATATATCTGAGGCTAAATAGGCTCGATGCGCCTCTGGAATCTCTGATAAAGAAGTTAATATATCATTTATGAGCATTTGACCTTTTATTTCACCTAAATATCTTATATATTTCCCCTCTACCCGTTTAAGAAATCCCCCAACATCTGTAAATTTAAGGTATTCCTTCTCTTCTCCAAGGATATTAGTTAGAAGATCTTCAAAATTCAGAATTGAATCCACTACTTTACCCTGCTTAGCCATATCTAAGAAATTCTTGAATAAATCGAACAATCCCCTTAAGTTATTTTTACTTCGTTTAATTATTTCTTGATTTATTTGCTCTTTATTTTTCCCCCCCATATCAGAAAGAGATTGCGTAAACAATAACATATGTTTTAGCATGTCTTCTAATGTTTTTGAGGGCAAATTATCAATATCTTGAGAAAATTTATATAGAAATTTTGAAATATCAGAATCAATATAATTTTTAAATTCATCGACTACATTCTTTAGTGCTTGAGTTATATCCTTAGAAAAAGAATTTGCTTTAGCTTCTCCTATTTTAGTTTTAAAATTATCTTTAGATTTTTTGGCGAAAAGTTCAATATCATCAAACTGTGTAAAAGATTCTTGACCCACGATAAAAGTAAGGATGTTTTCAACACCTCCCGGTCCCTTCATTAACTCACCTACTTTTGCCTTTTCAACAAACTTATTTAATAAATCTAGTAAATTTCGCATTTTAGATTTACTTCTATTAATTATTTTCTGATTTACCTGGCTTATATTCGTGTTAGTTAGGTTAACCAAAGAATTAGTAAAAATCAACACATGGCTTAGAATACTTACAACAGTTTCACTATCTATTTCATCGATTTTTTGTGAGTATGTAAATAAAAATCGCGGTATTTCTGAGCCCAATGTTCCACTAAAATTGCTTGGAATTAAATAAAGTGCTTTTTTTATCTTTTCAAAAATAGCTTTACTTTTCTCTTCTCCAATCTTTTCTTTAAAAGGCCTTTCAGCTCTTTTTAGGAAGACTTCCATAATCATTCACAAATTAATTATAAGGAATATTCAGAATCAGATATTAAACAAAAATTCTGTTTATTAAATATTTCAACTAATAAAATAACCTAGGTTGGAAATTTAAAGTTATGGTTCTCACTATGTTTTTATATTAGGAGAGAATTTAAAAATTAGTAGAAGTTAACTAGTTGAAATTCATGTCAACATACTGAAATTAGAGAGAATTCCACATAAAAATTAAAACTATATTAATTCTTGACAGTAATCAATTAATTAATTTGCAAGATGTTTATAAGCTAAAGAATCTAAGAAAATTATATCTTAATCATAATTTACACAGTGTTTCCTAAATAATTCATCGAAAATAATTGTTGATTTCTAAAAAAAATTTATTATGGAGATTTTCTAAGCATAGTTCGAGGGAAAGGA
>JAHLWJ010000005.1 GCA_019057975.1 Promethearchaeota archaeon
TAATATGGAAATGTAAAGTTTGTAATGAAGCTGAAATGAACCTCATTTTTGGGCCCGGTTGGGATAATTCAGGAATTTTTCAAAATTTGAGTAAAGGAACAAAGATGAAATGGGAAATAAATACAGTTGAAGTAAATGAAACAGTGAATAAGATTGAATTTAGTATTTGGTTCTGGACCCAAAATAAAAATTGGGGTGTTAAAGATAATGATTCTCAGATTACATATCTCAATAATCCAAAGGATTACACTGAAGAGCTTAACTTTTCAAAATATGATTCATTTGTCCCATTCTGGTTTCCCATTCCAGTAGGTGAATATATGGGTGGTTTAGATTTAAACGAATGGTATGATGTAGATAATAGGGTCTTGCCAACACTAAATGTCGATATCTCTAAGGATGCTATTTCGTCTAGTTATCCCAATAAAGGTATTGAGATTATTGCTATTTACAATGATCAAGGAATCCTAAGCTCATATAAGCTTTATATTAAAGGAAATGTAGTAATTGTTGATATTGCTCTCGATTTTTTACCTTTTTATGTGATACCTACATTAATAGTGTTATTCACAATTTTATCTCTTGGGGTAATTGTATATATTATTAGAAAATATAAATCCATTAGACGATCATCACGGAATTTAAAATGAAGTCGCAAAAATTTTTGTTTAAATTAAAAGAAAGATTTAGAGAACTCTGGAATTATAAAGTATTTAAGTATGCTGTCATCATTCATGGGGGATATTTTATATTCTCGCTAATTTTAACACTTATTTTCTTTCGAAATCAGAATGATTTCCGGGTTTACTATGATGTAGGAGGAGTTGCCCTAAAAAATATCAATAATCTTTATACTACACCATATAATTGGCCTTTTAGGTATTTACCAATAGCTTCATTATTTTTTGTACCATTTAATTTGATGGGTTTTGATTTAGGTTTTATTGTATTCAATTCTCTTAATTTAATTCTCAACATATTGATATGTGTTGTTCTCTACAAAATCATAATTTTTATCAGAGCGGAAGATCACGAAAAAGAGGAAAAAAGAGTTGTACTCTATATTAGCATATATTTAATGAGTTTACCAAATTTTTTTAATTACATATTAGGTCAAATTAATTTGTATGTTACTCTACTGATTTTATTATCTTTATATATTTATTTAAAATACAATGGGATGAAATGGGAGTTAATAGCAAGTATTTTACTTGGAATCAGTATAATTATAAAACCAATAACAATTTTTATGATTCCTTTCATCCTTATCATTCATTATGATTTAATAAAGAGAAAATTGAAATTTGATATCTTTCATAGCTTTATTAGATTGATTGGAATATTATTACCTTTATCTCTCAATCTTGTAATGTTTTTAATACTACCAAATTTATTAGATGGATTCATCGAAGTTAACTTTACTAGCTCAGAACCTTCCCAGATAAATCACTCCTTTAGCATAACAAAGCTCATCATCAACTTCTTATATTTCGTTGGATTTACGGAAGATCAGGTACTACTACTTCAAATGCCTTTATTTATTTTTATCGCAATTATTTTTATCTTTATAGCTTTCACTTCATTTTTAATTAGAAGAACGGTTAAGCATTCTGTAATATATGGTTATTGTTTTGGAATTTCAATTATGTTCCTTTGTTATTTTGATTCATGGGATCATCATTTACTAAATTTAACACCATTGTTGATAATAATAATATTTAATTTACCAAAACAATCCAACTTAACTAAAAATTTTATTAAACCGAGTCTATTCTTTTTGAGTTTTTTTGATCTCGCATTTATGGGCCTTTTTTTTATAACAGAAGGTTT
This sequence comes from Promethearchaeota archaeon, assembly GCA_019057975.1. The sequence continues at coordinate 1,831 of JAHLWJ010000005.1, forward strand.
TTTTCCCTTCAATTTTGGTAGTACAATCTTCCTTATTTTTATCTTTTATGTATTAGTAAAATACAGCATTACAAAAAATAATCCGATTTAGCATATTAAAACCATGGAAATAATTCCTGCTATAGATGTTAGTAATGGAAAGTGCGTGCGTTTATATCAAGGATTAAAAGGAACTGAAAAAATATATTATGAGGATCCTTTTGAAGCAATCGAATTTTGGATTAATAAGGGAGCAAATCGAATCCATTTTATAGATTTAGATGGCGCATGGGGATCTGACATTAATAAAATGTTATTTAAAAATATAATTAAGAAAGTATCTAATAAATTAAAGATTCAGGTTGGAGGAGGAATAAGAGATATTGAATCGGTTCTAGAACTAATCAAAATTGGAGTAGATCGCATAATTTTAGGAACAATTGCCATAAAGGATCCAAAAATAATACAGAAATTAGTGAAAATGATTGGATCTAATAAAATAATTATTGCAATAGATTATCATAGTGAAAAAATTGCTATTCAAGGATGGACAAAACTCTCAAATAAAAATCCGTTCTCATTTGGAAAAGAGGTTGAGAAAATGGGGGCGAGATTTATTCTATTTTCATCAATTAAAGCAGATGGTACTTTATCTGGTCCCGATTTTCAAAATATACGGAAAATGATAAAAACAGTAAAAAAAGCTTCAATATATGTAGCAGGGGGGATTCGAAACACTGATGATCTTGATAAATTAAAGGAAATTGGTGTTAAAGGAGTTGTAATTGGAAAAGCTTTTTATGAACAGACGATACCATTTTCCATAATCAAAAATTCTAAATATGATGATGAAAATATATTTAAAGAAGACTAAGAATTAGAAAAAATTTAATTTTAGAATTCCAAAAAGAAATATATTGTTAAAAAATGTTTCAAGAATTTTATTTACCACCATTATTAGTTATTTTCGCACCAGCATTTACTTTAGGGATTCTTCATACTGCAATTCCATGTGAAGATAAAGCTATCTTCTTTTTTTGGTCATTTGGTATTTCTAAAACCCCATTAAAAAGTATTTTAATTCTAGTTCTTTATGGTTTAGGTTTAATTTCATCTAATCTGATAATTGCTTTTATTACAGTATTTATTAGTCTTCTTCCCCAAATATTTATCCCGCATATTATTCCTGATGATTTTACTATTAATTTTTTTGGAGCTGTTGTTTCTATGTTTGCGGGCATGATTTTGTTGTTTTTTATAATAAGAAGAAAATATATACCACATTCAAAGTATAAAGATGAATTAAGCGAGTTGAATTGGAAAAAAAAGAAAACACCATATCTTTTTGGCATTTTAGCAGGTTTTGCTCCATGTATTTTTGAACTACTTATATATTCTCAATGTTTACAATATTCACTTAGTGGATTTTTTATTGATGGTATTTTTATTGTATTCTATTTTTCTTTAGGAACATTTGTGGGATTATTTCCACTGGCTTTAGCAAAACATGGAACATCTCAAATTTTAAAAACAAGAGAACCTAAAACTAATTGGATATTACTCATTATGATATTTATAATAATACTATTTAATACAGCCGTAATGATTTTATCATTTTTGCATATCCGCGTTTTTCCAGAGGTTTCTTTTTAATGATTCTGTCAACATCTTATAAGAATTTAATGAAAAAGTTAATTATCTTTTAATTATTCATATTATTAGAAATTACTAAAATTTGGTCTATTAAAATATTTTAAGCTATATTTTTTTTATAATAATATAGATCTCAAAAAATATAATTATATAGATCTCAAAGAAATAATGAAATGCCTATTCTGTGAAAGTCAAGATATCGATTTTACTTGCGAAAAATGTAAATCTAGTTTTTGTATTAATCATATTGCGACTACCGAAATTCATGAGTGTAAAAAACATAGTATTATTTACTCAAAAGCAAAGGCTTCAGAAAGGAATTTTAAGTGTACTATAGTTGAAGGTAGTGAATGCCCTATATGCAAATCTCTTTTAAGATTAGAAAGATTGTCTTCAGGTCAATATTATCTAGAATGTACAAATCCTCAATGCCCAGATTCGTGGAATTCTTATTTAAAAACCCCTGGAATATTCTTTCCCACAAAAGAAAAATTAGCAAGAGAAGCATTGCGATATAATCTTATTAAAGGAAACAGGTTAACTTTATGTAGTAAAAAATTAAGACATATAATAGGAAAAGAAATTTGTCCTAATTGTTTTCTAGAATTATTAAGAAGGGCACCTCTCACTAATTTTTCAACTATAATGAATTCTTTTAATATATCTGCAGAACAGATGATTAAATTCATAAACAAGTATATGGATGAAGAAAGAATATATGGAATAATTGATCAAAAGAATCAAATGTTCTATTATATTTCTCCAGAAATGAGGGAAAAATTATTATCCATGTTTCATGATAAAGGTATTATCAAAGTTGATAATTTAACTGTAATGTTAGATATGAGCGGTGAACTTGCTCGTAAGGTTATATATATGTTAATCAATCAATTCCAAATAAAAGGGTCATTTTCACAAGATAAAAATATTTATTATACTCAGAAGTACATTTTAGATAATTTAATAAACGAGATTAAGAAAAAAGGTCGTGTATCATTAAAAACCTTAGCAAATAATTTACAACTTCCAAAAGAACTTGTAAAATCTTTCTGTGTTAATTTAATGAGAGCAAAGGCGGTTAATGGTTATTTTGCTGATAGAGGGAATGAACTTATCACCATTGATCAAATTTTTAATGAAATTAAAGCCTATTCTAAAGAAATGGGATTATTTGAACTTAATAAACTTGCAATAAAACTAAAAATTGCTGTGGAGTTAGCGAGAAAAAGTCTTCATGAATTAATTAAAACTGGTAATATTAAAGGATTATTCACTCAAAGAAGAGAATTTATGACAAATAAATATATGGAGAAAAAAATTAAAGAAATCGCCAGAGTTTATAGGACTATGCCTTTAAGGGAACTTTCAAATAGATTGGGAGTGACTGAATCAAGCATAGAAGAAAATTTAGCACAGATTATCGCACGAGGTGATATTGATGGATATATTGATATGTCAAAAAGAAACTTTACAGCGTATTCTGTACCAAGTGAAGCAAAATCTCGTATGCAACCAAAAAAAACAGCTAAACCTACTGATGAAGGAAAGATAGAAGTGGTTCGTGACTATGATTTCGTCGGGGGACAGTTACATATGAAAATAGCTGTCCGTAACATGAGTACTATGGCAATAAATTCAGTAAAAGTAATTTTAGATGCTCCTATAAGTTATAAGGTAAAAACACCTCTTATTAACATCCCTGTTATTGAAGCAAAGAATTCAAGGGGTGTAGATTTCTATTTAGAACCAAAAGAGTGTGGGATTTCTTCAATTGGTGGTGATGTAATCTACAAAACTGCCTCAGGGGAAAAAAGAACCGTACATATAAAAAAAAAAGAAATTCAGATAAAATGCCCTTTAGTTGTATCATGTTTATCGACTATTGAAGATGTTCAGATTACAATTCAAGATCTTCCAAATGATGCTCGTGCCTTTTTAATAGCAGATCTAGATCCAAGATTAGCTTATAGAGCAGCAGTTCGAACTTTAAAACGTTTTGAAGTAAGCACAGTGACATCACATGAGGGACAAGATGCAAGCGGAAAATATGAAGCAGAATCTTGGCATTGTAGTGAAGCAAAGGTCGGTGGAGGAAGAATAGTTACTAGACTTTACGTGTCTGAATCAAATCAGTCTTTGGAGGTAAGAGTATGGTGTGGAAGCCCTTCACAGCTGGTGGGATTCTTGGCAAAAATCATAGAAATGTTATTTGAAGAGATCAACATCATTCGGAAGATTAAATCGGACGAGCGTGAGAAAACAATTGATATTATGGCAATCACCCAAAATTTAGCCGAAATGTCTGATTATTGTATGTTGAGATGGAAAGCTCAAAATATTCGAACTAAATTACATGATACATTTGTCCGTGTAAGGAAAATTATAGGAGAAAACGAGGCTATCCTTGGAAGAATGGAGTTTTGGTTAACTCAGTTAAATAAGTATGGAAAAGATGATAAAATTAATGATCCCGATGCTGAAAAATTAGTCACAGATATCGAGAATTTCAAATCTGCCATAGCAAGATCTATAAAATTATAAGCCATTCTACTTATAAAAAAAATTTATAAATCTTATTAACTATATTTATTATTAAAAACTATATTGCTCTTTAAATTTCAATCAATTATTAAAAAGTGTTAGTATCGTGAGCCCAATAATTAGTATAAGCATAAATGAGAGCCTTAAAAAGTTCATTAATAAACTGGTTTCAAAAAATCAATATGAGAATAAATCTAAATTAATCAGAGATGCATTATTGCGATTAATGTCAACAATAGATGTCTCTAGTATGGATCTTGCGAGCGAACTAGGTCCAATCCCAAAAAAGATTGTGGGAAATATGATTCTTATTGCCCCTAATGACTACTTAATACAGAAAAAACTAAATAGAATTGAAAGTGAATATAAAGAGCAAATAGTTAGTAAGAATGTTTATTTTTCGAATCAAAACTCTATTATATTTATGATTTTCGAGGGTCAGGTACAAGATTTCCAAAAACTTGTTGTTGAAATAAACAGTATCGAAGAGATTAAAAATTTTAGATATTTAATTGTCAATTAAGAGCTCAATTCTTACTCAATACAAACTTAAAATTTTATTATTCACTCATAATTATAATGTTATATCCATTTAGGTGATATTTTAATGGGAAAAAATAAATATGGTAAAGGATATCAAAAAAAAGTAAAGGCTTCAGAGGGTCAAAAATCAAGAAATAAGGGAGATCCAATCCGTGATGGAAAAATTAAAGCAAGTCATATTTTAGTTGACAAATTTAATAGAGCAAAAGAAATCAGTGAAGATTTAGAAGCTGGGGAAAAATTTGAAAGTTTGGCTCAACAATACTCTAATTGTCCAAGTAAAAAGAAATCTGGAAATTTAGGAGAATTTTCAAAAGGAGATATGGTAGCTGAATTCTGGAATGCTTGCAGTAGATTGAAAGTAGGTGAAATTTCTCAACCTGTAAAAACACAGTATGGATATCATATTATTAAACGAACAGGATAAAATAAAAATAGCCCAGCACGGAATTTCGATTAACGATAAATTCGGTAATTATTCGAACCGTGGTCCAGGGGTTCAGGGCCCCCGATGCTTGACCTTTTTACTATTGAGCAATAGTTATGCCCAATTCTACACTACTGGGCTACTTAAGATATTTTTCTAATTGTTATAATTTTATTTTTGTAAAAAATATTTGCTATTTAATAAAATCTTGATGATTAATCCCCAAGAACAAGTAAAATATAAGCAATTAGCATTTCTTATTTTTCTGTCAAATAAGATAAATTTATTTACTAAGATCGATATTAATTTACTTGGATTACATTCGATTTGGAGGATTCAAAAAGATATCAGTTTCAAAAACTATTTTTAAACCCCGTGACTGAATAAAACCCTGTAAACTGAAAAAACTTTTTAACAATAATTCCTCCTAAATGTAATCTACCCCTTTTTATTAAATAAACATGTGATATTAGTATAATATCTACAATTTAAGAAGAATTAAATCCATTTAATCCGATTTGCTATGAAATAAGTCATAGGTGTCACTAAAATATTTATCAGACATACCAGCGATATAATCTCGAACGATTAAAGTTAGTTTATTATTTTTTTTGAGAGGCTGAAAATAAGATCTATAATTTTGATCATCAATATATTCAATGTGGTCTCTAAAAATAGGAGAATCATAATTATCCTCTTCTAAATCCTTCAAACATGAACCAAAAATTAGTTTAAACTTTTGCTTTAAGTTATCTACAAAGTTTTTATCAGTTGAATTTTTTTTAAATAAGTCCCTCCTTGTATATATTTTTTCATAATTAAACGCTTTTAACTCTTTTAAGGCTTCAAACATATTGTCAGAATAACCAATAACATCATTATCAAGGCTATAGTTTAACAAATCTGTTATGAGAGTATTGATTATCTTAGCGTTCGTATCCCCTAATACTTCTTTGCAAAATTCAGGGATTTGTTTTCGACTTATAAGTTTTAACAAAATGGCATCTTCAATATCTCTACCAATATAGCTTATTGTATCAGCAAATCTTACTGCTATACCCTCATAAGACATTGGGATTCTATTTATTATATTTTTATTAAAGCAGTCTTCGTATTCTTTAAGATGATCTTCCCATTTTTTTCCATTTCGTTTAATAGGTTTTAATTTCTGCTCATTCACTTCACCATCATGACAAAGAATGCCATCTAGAACTTGTAAAGTCAAGTTAAGTCCCTTAGCAGGTTTCTCTGGAAATCTTCTTTCAAGATAAGAAAGCCATCTTATACCTTGGGCATTATGGCTAAATGTTCCCATATTATAATCTCTACTAAGTTCATTTAATAGTTCTTCTCCGAGGTGCCCAAATGGAGAGTGTCCTATATCATGTCCCAAAGCTATCGCTTCTATTAAATCAGTATTTAATCTTAAAACACGTCCGATCTGCCTGCTAACCCTTGAGACTAAAGTTACATGGAGAGATCTATGAGTGATATTAGCATTATTGATATCAAAGAAAACTTGAGTTTTATCAATATATCGGCTAAAGGATTTTGCATGAACGATACGATCTACGTCTCTAAAGAAAGGAGGTCTAATATCTTCACTTTCATCTTCATAATATCTACTCGCTTCTGCATCTAATATCCCGTGAATTCCCACATTAACATCTCTCTTCATCCTCGCTTGCAGTTGCTCAGTTGTTTTCTTATCCATCGCTTAATTTACTCCTTATAAAATTGTATTTAATATAAGATTAGTACGATTAAAATAAAGATTTATCATATCTAAAAATTTTACTTATGAGAATCTTTATATAAGATTTTAACCAAATTTCATATCAATAGCATCATAGGGGCATGATTCTTTACATTTCAAGCAAAAATTGCACTCTCCTTTACCAGTAAAAAACTCAAAAGGTTCATCCAATATTCTTATTTGTTTTGGACATACATTTTCACATATTCCACACTCGGACCTTCCTACACATCTTACAGGATTTCTTGTTAATTTTAAAAAGGAATATTCTGATACTGTTGAGGCAATTGCGGCAAAAGGGCAGAAGTATCTGCAATATACTCGTGGATACCATACTGATAAGACGATTATTATCAAATAAAAGAAAAAGATAATAAATGTGAACAAATTAGAGAATAATGGTTGCATACTCCCTGTCTGAATCATATCTATAATTATATTCGGAAAGAACACAAAAATATATTCTGATAAGGAAAAAAAACCCATAGGTTTATCTCCAAACTCCCCTATATTTGCTCTATAATCTAAGTAAAATTCATAATTAGTCGTCGCTGTAATTGCAAGAGGAAAAACTATAATTGTAATTAAAATTACAAACACATACTTAATTTTTAACAATGATTTATGAGTACTGATTTTTACCTTCTTTTTAGGTGCTGGAATAGCTGCACATGCATCTTGAATTGTACCGATAGGACAAATCCATCCACAAAAAACTCGATTAGTAAGTAATAGAATCATTACTAATACAGCAATTAAAAATATTGGAAATATTCCTTCCAGAATAAAATAAAAAATATACTCCATAATTCCAGCTCCGCTTGAAATTGGATTTCTTGGGGAATTGATAATAGGAAGAATTTTTACGAGGCTATCAAAGCTTATTAGATTTATCGAAAAAATTACTTCTAAAATAATATAATTAATTATGATGAAAGCAACAATCTGAACGATATGTCTATATATGGTCGTTCGATGATTTTTTATTTTTAATAGGAAGCTTTTAATATTCAAAAATTACCACTAAACATTTATTTAAAGAAGTTAATTAATACTGTTTAAAAAAATTAATTCTTCTTTTAAGAAATGTTAAAAGGAGAAAAAGAGCTATTTAAGCTAATTCTATGCAAATTTTAGATTCCATCTAATCCGCTAATTAAAAACCATGATTATAATAGATTTGTTCATTTCAGTAAAACTGTTTCCAAATTCAGTGGACTTCTTGTTTGTTTCCTTAGTTTTTTGTGTATCATCGTTGATAAGCTTACACATTTAGAAGCTTCTCCATGATTTACTATTATAGATTTAGGTCTTGGTTGAATTCGTCTTAAAAACTGAGAAATTTGACTACGTGAGGAATGTCCTGAAAACCCTTCAAGGGTAAAAGCTTTTAGGTTTATTTTTACAAGTTGGGTACGACCTTTCGCATTTACATAAGTAAACTCACGAAATCCCTTTTGTATCCTTGAGCCTAAAGTTCCATTAACTTGATAAGAAACGAAAATAAGCGAATTTTTAGGGTCATTTGCCAATTCTCTTAAATAGTGTACAGATGGGCCACCTATAAGCATTCCACTTGTGGCCAAAATGATACAAGGTCCACCTTTTATAATATCCCGTCTTTCTTCTTGAGCAGAAACTGTCTCGAAATAGTCGCTCAAAAAAGGATTTTTCCCTTGATGCAAAATTTTCTCCCTTAAATCACTACTAAGAAAGTCCGGATTAGCTGTATGTATTGCTGTAGCTTCACTAATTAAACCATCGATAAAAATGGGCACTTGATCAATAAAACCTTTTGAAATGTATTCCTCAAGGACTATTAACAGTTCTTGAGCACGTCCTACGGCGAGAACTGGAACTAAAACTTTTCCACCTCTTTTAAGAGTAGAATTTAAAATCTGTTTAAGTTCTCTCTCAGATTCTTGTCTACTTGGAATACGATCTTGAGGTCCGCCATATGTTGATTCTATTAATAAACTTTCAACTCTAGGAAACTTAACGGCTGCTTTTTCTAATAATCGAGTTTTTTGAAATTTAAAATCACCTGTATAGACAAAATTATAATCTCCCTTACCAAAATGCAAATGAATCATTGAAGATCCTAAAATATGACCTGAATTATGAAGTGTTAATTTAATATCAGGAGCAATATCAGTTACCTTTCCCCAAGAAAGTGGAATTGTATGAAGAACTGTTGTTTTAACATCTCTTTTAGAATATGGTAATGGTGATCCTTCCTTTTCACATATTTGAATAAAATCTAGTTGTAACATTGTAGATAAATTACGTGTAGGTAACGTACAATAAACTGGACCACGATACCCATATTTATAAAGAAATGGAACTAGTCCACAATGATCTAAATGTGCATGTGAAATGATAACAGCATCAAGATCTCTTAAAGAAAATTCAGGGACATCAAAAAATGGAAATTTATCATTAGGACTCCCTACATTTAAGCCTACATCTAATAATATACTACTATCTCGGGTCTGCATTAATATACAAGACCTTCCTACTTCACGAAAACCTCCTAATGCGGTTAATCTTATGTTTAAATCTTTGAATAGAGGGGGTCTATGAATTCTTTTTCCGATTTTTAATAATATATCTTTTTGAGTTTGCCTCTCTTTTGTAAGCATACCCCTAATTAACTGAATAGTTCTAGATGGAAGTGGAGGAGTTCTAATAGTTTTAGGTTGCCAAAATGTATTTGATCTTATGTCCTTTAAGTTAACTCCTTTTTTACCAATTACAAGTCCAGGTTTTCCTGATTCAATGATTACTTCTCCTCTTGTATGATCAAATTCAATATCAGTAATTTCTGCGTCTTCATTGATTAAATTTATTATGTATTCTTTAGTTTCAACGGGATCTTTACGTTTTTCTACATTCCAACGAAATACAACACGTTTTCTCATAGTTTTAGCTAAATCTTTTAATATTGTAGAGTTTTCGACAGCATCTACATCAGAATTCTCAGAATAAACAGCAATTTCCGGACCCTCAAATTCGATCTTATTAACTTTTATTTCTGGTGGAAGGTTTTTAACAATCTCATCTTTAATTCGTATCAGTTCTCCTTCAAAACTCATAATTCTTCATTTTTTTTTAATTAATTTCTTATTTTTATTAAATTAGTAAATTTAGAATTTGATTTCTTTCTCTAATATAATTTGCTTTTAAGCAACTATCTCAGTATATTAATATATCTATTAATAACACTCGAAATTTTATTTATTTATATGTTCTAATTTTTTGTAAACGCTATTTTGAATAAATAGAATATCTTTCTCTAACAATATAACTCAAATAAAGAAGAGAATAGTTTTTAGAATGAAATACTTCTAAATTTCTAAGATAGATATGAATTAATCAAATAAAAATATTATGGTTATGAAAAAGATAATTAATTAAATTTATACAGTTATTTCCTAATAGGTAATCTTCTCATTATTAGTTAATTTTTTTTGAAAGCATTAATTGGAGTAAATTATGGAAATAAAAATTGGAGCTATTGCCAGTGGGTCGGGTAGTAACTTCGAATCAATAGCTAAAGCTTGTGAAACAGGAATTTTAAAAGATAAAGCAACAATAGAGGTTTTGATTTGTAATAAAGCTGGAGCATTTTGTATAGAACGCGCTAAAAATCATAATATCCCATGTGTTTTAATAGAATCAGATAAACATAAGGGAACCAGAGAAGAATTTGACCAAAAGCTAATTGAGATTTTCGATAAATATAAATGTAAGCTTATAATTTTAGTGGGATATATGCGATTTGTTTCACAAATGTTTATTGAACATTTTAAAAGAAATATCATGAATATTCATCCTGCTCTCTTGCCTTCCTTTAAAGGGATGCATGCACATGAAGAAGCTTTGGCATATGGAGTTAAAGTTTCAGGAGCTACTGTTCATTATGTTGATCCTATGGAGGATCATGGACCGATTATTATTCAAAAATGTGTTCCTGTGTATGATACTGACACTAAGGAAACATTAGGACCCAGAATCCTTGAATGGGAGCATAAGATCTTTCCAAAAGCAATAGAACTTTTCTGTGATGGACGTTTGCATGTTGAAGGAAGGATTGTAAAAATAGATGGAGAAGTCAAATTATAAAGTTTACTTTAAAAATAAGGGAAATGATTTTAATGCGCTTTCTGACCCAACGGATGAAAATAGTTTTTAAACTGTTTTTAAAATGACGAAGATCTTGAGTAGCGAGAAATCATTTCCCTCCTTTTATTTGCTAAACTAAAAAGTAAGTAAACACTAAAGTTTTAATCAAATTAATTATAATCCTTAATAAATATTTAGATACCTTTTACATTTGAGTATGCCTCGTAGAAAGGAAATCACTGAAATCCTTAATTTAATGGAATTAACTAAGAATATTCGCAATACTGCTTTAGCGGGTCATATAGATCATGGAAAAACTACGCTATCTGATTCTCTACTAAGTGAGGCAGGTTTTTTATCGCCAGATCTGGCAGGTGAAGCACGTGCATTAGATTATCTTGAAGAAGAACAGCGACGCGGAATAACAATGAAATCTGCTAATATTTCACTACATTATGAGAAATCCCTTGAAGGTCACGAACCTTTTCTTATAAATTTAGTTGATACACCAGGTCACTTAGATTTTAGTGGTAAAGTAACTCGTGCGTTAAGGTTAGTTGATGGAGTTGTAGTAGTAGTGGATGCTGTTGAGGAAGTAATCACACAATCTGAAACTGTGATTAAACAAGCTTTACAAGAAGGTGTTAAACCTGTTCTTTTTATCAATAAAGTCGATCGCCTCATAAGAGAACTAAAGCTCTCTGATGATGAAATAAAAAAAAAATATACCAGAATAATAAAATCCTTTAATATTTTAATTGAAAGACATGCGGATCCTCCTTTCAATAAGAAATGGAAAGTATCACCCTTAGCCGGAAATGTTGTTTTTGGCTCAGCTCTTCACAAATGGGCATTCACACTAAAGATTTATGAAGGAGGTATTTTAAAGTTTAAAGATATTAGAGCTAGATATAATAAGGAGACTTACACTAAAGAAAGTTATGCAGATTTAGCAGTCTATTATCCAATTCATAAAGCAATATTGGAAATGGTTGTTGACCATTTACCAAATCCAATAGAAGCGCAAAAATACAGAATTGATAAAATTTGGGACGGTAATATTAATTCTGAATTAGGAAAATCTTTAGTTAATTGTGACCCAAATGGCCCCTTAATAGTATGTTTAAGTAAAGTACAAGTTGATAAACATGGATTAGTCTCAACAGGGAGAATCTTTTCTGGTAGTTGTACGAATAAAGATGAAATCTTTCTGCTAAATGAAAACCATTATGATAAAATTCAACGAATTGCCATCTTCATGGGACAAAGAAGGGAACAAGTGGAAAGAATACCTGTTGGGAATATAGTAGCTATAGAAGGACTCAAAAAGATCAAAAGTGGTGAAACCATAATAGATAGCAACCATATAGATGGTATGGTTCCATTCGAAAGCGTTAAATACGTAACTACGCCGGTAATAACAGTATCAATTGAGCCAGAATTTCTAAGAGATTTGGATAAAATGAAAGAATTAATTGAGAATATGTTAATTGAAGATCCAAATTTGAAATTTGAAATTAATGAGGAAACTGGAGAATTCTTATTATCTGGAATGGGCCCTCTTCATCTTGAAGTCACTGCTCATGAGATAGGAAAGAGGGGAGTAGATGTTTCTACTTCAGAACCACGAGCAGTTTTTAAAGAGTCTTGCCGATATAATTCTTCTTCAATTAAGGTAGTAGCTTCGGATAGTAAATACATATTAAAACTAAAAGTTGAAAGATTAGACAATAAGACTGTTAGATTTTTCCAAAATATTGATTACAAAACAATAAAACCTTTCAACAAATTAAAAGAAGTTTTAAAGGAAAATACGGGGTTAAATGATGAAGAAGTTGAAAAATTTTGGATATGTGATGAAGATCAAAATATAACGATTTATGATGCAAGTAATGAATTAGATGAATTATATAGAAATGCAATAATTGAAATAATTGAAACGGTCCACTTAAATGGACCGTTATGTGGAGAAAAACTCACAGAGCTTAAAATCAAAATTGAGGAATTAGTTATAGATACTACTCAACAAGAAAGTGCATTCAATGAATTATCTACTATGTTCTATGATGCAATAAAAAAAGGATTAACGGAGGCAGAATTAATTCTTTTAGAGCCGATTTACCATACGATAATACAGCTTCCTCCTGATCACATCAAAAACACCATCTCACTACTTTCAAAATATTCTGCGAAAATTAAGAGTATTGATCAAGAAAAAGAATACCAAGCGATTATAGAAATTCTTTTATCAGTCCGAAATTCCATAAAATTTGCTGAAGATATACGAAGCTCGACTTCTGGAAAAGCATTTTGGCAGAATGAATTCTATGCATTCATGGAGGTCCCAAAACACGAATCTCAAAAGATAATTCAAGACATAAAGTTTTTGAAAGGTTTATCTTGGTAAAAGATTCATTTTCTTTATACCTCTTTTTTATATTATAAAATATTGATTAATTTTTTCTTCAAAACAGTTGAATGGGGTTATATCCCCGTTAAAGTCTTTTATATAATTCTTAAATTGGTTGAGGAATTCGTCAGCAAGTAAGTACATGTATCTTTGAATTAATGAGTTCATGTTTTCGACCAAAAAAGCAAAAATCACGTTGCTCTTCGATATAACATAGAATTGTTGATTACCAAAGTTAATTTCTTTTAATTTTGCTCCAGTTTCTTCTCCAATAATCGTGTTTGAAAATGATAATAAAACAGAAATGAAGCCCCCTATGTGAACTTCATGATCTGCGATTTCAGATCTATCCTTATTAATTTTAGATATATAGGGACTTCCTGTTGAACCTATAATAAAAATTGCTATGATCCCATCTGTTCTGGGAACTTCCACAGCTGTATCAAAATCTTCTATTATTTTTAATACAGGTTCATTTAACTGGAATTTCCTATTTATATTTCTCGATAGGAAATATATCTTAGAGAAATTTACTGAACTATCTTTTTTTTCCATATAAATTATAACTAATATATCATGATTGTGATTTTCAAAATAGTGAATAAAGATCGTGAATTTTTCTAAGGGAATTATCGAATTCCCCTGCTTTTTATGAATGATTTCTTTTTTATATAATTCAATAATATTTTGAATAAGTGGTACCCCTATTCCTTTCTGGAATAGTACATTAAATTTAGCTTCTATATCTATTTGTGAAATTTGAACTAACCCAATACCTAGCATTTCCATTGCTAGTGGGTTTTCCTTAGAATTTTGATAATTATCCATGATTATCATTAACTTCATGCCTAAGATTGTCTATATTGCTAAATTTTTTGTAGAATTTTTTATTATTTTTGTGGTAAATAATTTATTTTTTTGTGTCTTTATACATACTGTAATAGAAAAGTTATAATAGAATCTGTATTTAAATCTTTTTGTTGTAAGATTATTTTGTGTTTTTGAACATTTTTAATTTTTAAGCACACTATTTATATATATATTCCTAGCTTTTACCATTTAGATTTGTTTGTTAAGACAAAAATTTAAATAAATAAAAGAAATTACATATTAAAGTAGTTTTGAACACAAAAGACTTTTTTAATAAATAAGGAAATTTTAGCCTAAAATTCCTAACTGTGTCAAAACTTTTAAATAAGGAAACGACCTAATAATGACATTGCCAAATGGAATGAATACTGATTCTGCTGGATTTTTTGAAGAAATCCTTATAAAATGCCCAATATGTAAGGAAAGTTGTCGAAAATTGAGATTACCAGTTAAAATAATTAATCAAAGCAAACAATTAACTACTGTATCAATACCTTCAGGATTGAATTGTGAACATAGCTTTCAAGCCTTCGTTGACAAGAATTTTGTTGTTAGGGGTTATCAGACAGTAGATTTCGAATTTTCAAAAATGGAACTTTATGAAAGCAGTATAGATGTACTAGAAGAGAAGAGAGATAGTGATGTTGAAGAAAAGGATTTCACATCTATGACGATATTTCAAAATATAATCCAACTATTAAGAGAATGTGTTGATGATAAAGAGATAATTGGAAGTGGCATATTCAGTGAAGAAGGGAAAGTTTTATATTCTTCATTACCTCAAACAACTTTGTTTAACACGATGAAAGAATTTGAAGTTAGAAGTGAAAGAAACTTAGTGAGTGTAAAAAAAATGTATTTAGAATTAGAAAATAGCGAGAAATTCATTTCTAATTTTATGGAGATAAATGGAATAAAATTCAATTTAGTTCTAATGTTCTCCTTTAGAGTGAAATTCGGTATGGGAAACTTACATTTGAGAGATTTATTGAGAAAAGTCGATAAATTAAAATAATTGTAACATAGATACTAAATTTTCGCCTCAATATTCTCTCATATTTGATAAAGACTCTTTAATATAAAAAAATCATAAAATATTAAGAAAAAATCAACATATTTCTTCTTGATTTAACATCTCAAAAATATGAATGGATTGTAATTTTTCCCACAAATTTGAATTCAAATTAGATCTTAAGATTTTTTTGTATACAAACGTATTTTTGGTAAAATAAAACCGAAAACATTTAATAAGTAAAATATAATTATTATTCAAACATAGTTTTAAGAAAAAAATAGGCTGTGAATTGTAATGTCAATTATGGATGATAAAATTAATAGAAAAATTCATCTTGTGAAGGATATCTTAAAAAATGTTTATGAAATTCTAGAATTATTTAAACCATTAATAGGGGTAATGTTAGAAATGGAAGAAGCTGAGCAATATAAGAAAAATGGTGTTTTTGAAAAAGCAGCTTCTCTATTTGGTGAAATTTCTGTACTATGCAAAGAAATAGAAAATGATTCACCTTCACTAAACCTATTCCTGGACAATCTAGGAAATTAGTTCTCTAATTCAGAGTTAATTATCCCTAATTCAAAAGTCTTGTTAGTAATATTAATTTCATTAACTAAGAACTTGTTTTGAATAATTAGGATTTTTTCTATTCAAAGCATTAATATTTACAATGCGCCCGCCGGGAATTGAACCCGGGACGCTGACTTGGGAAGCCAGCATATTTGTGGGAAAATCCATTATTACCACTATACTACGAGCGCTTAAATTATAATATAAGCTTATTTTATTATAATTAGGATTATTAATTAAATCTTTTTGAAATGATAAAATAATATACCTTTCAGATCTTTATGACATCCCAAATAAAGGTTCCACCTTTATTATAAGATTACCTAAATCTTAATATTCTCAAATGTTAAAACCCTGATTTTGTCTTGCTTTTTTTTTAAAATTATATAAAATGGTTTTTATATTATAGGAATTAAATTTATAATTATTAATCCAATAAATTGTTATAAAACCTCTACTATCAATTTCAACTAGATAATTATGGAAAAATTTGATTTGATTTCCAAAAAACTTAATCGCTTCATTCCAGGATCGATATTTGGGTTATTATCTATAACATTTGGCTTTTTAGGAGATTTAATCGCATATTTAATGTATCCAGGGTATGATTTCACAAAAAGGACTGTAAGCTCATTGTGTATGGGACCTGGAGGTTTGTTTTTTCAGATTGGTACTGTTTTTTCGGGGATATTTGCTTTTTTCTTTGTAATTTATCTAGGGAGCACCTTTAAGAGAGAAGAAGTTAGTGAAAAGTTAAGAAAAAGTGCTGTAATCTTAGCGATTATTTCATGTGTGTGTTTTATCTTTTTAGGAGCATTTTGTGGATCAAATCCCATAATTGCTCTGATACATGGTGTTTTTTCTATAGTAAGTTTGCAAGCGGGATTATTTTATATCACACTTTTCAATATTCTATTCCTTAAAGATTCCAAATATCCAAAATCAATGGCTTTTTTTGGTTTTTTGGTTTCTTTCATTCTATTATTATTAATGATTCTGTTTTACTTACACCTTTTACCTACTTTGAGTTTTTTAATGATAATCTTACCCTCACTAGAATGGATAAATGCAATTGGAATGATCTTCTGGTATTTAATCATTTCTCTTTATATGATATACAAAAAAATCTAATTCTAAAAAGTAGAGATCCTCTTTGTATTTGATTTTTATAGAAATTTTTATTAAGAATAAAAGGTTGACAGAATATTATGAAAAGGATAAATGAATTCTTTGATAACCTATTGAAGGTTATACCCGGTTATATCTTTGGGCTATTAACATTTGTTGTTGGCTTTTCTGGTTTTATTATAGCCCTTTTATTATCTCCAGAATATGTAATGTGGAAGAAATCTATAAGTTTGTTAGGACACCATCCAGGGGGAATATTTTCAAGAATGGGGTTAATAATTTCGAATACTTTTGCTATACCTTTTTTAATCTATCTTGGGAGAGCTCTAAAAGATGAAAATGTGAGTGAAAAAGTTAGGAAGATTGCAGTGGGCATGGGAATCTTTATTTCCGTAAACGCTGTATTGACGGGGGCTGTGTCAGGTGGAGTTCTTAGTGATTTGCATGGTTTATTTGCACTTTTAAGTTGGATGGGGGCCACTGTAGTTTGTTTAATTTTTGGGCATTTGATGTTAAAAAGTTCAAAATATTCAAAATCTGCTGCATGTTTTAGTTTTATAATAGCTGGTATTTTTGGTTCTTTTCTTATACCATTTTTCATCACCAATTTTTGTAACGCCCTTCCAGATATATGTGGCTTATTTGGGGAAAAAGTATATACTATTATGCCTGTGTATGAATGGGTTATCGTGTTTTCCATTCTCTTTTGGTATTTATGTAATTCGATTTATATATTACGTAAAGAGATATATGAGTGATTGACTCCATGGAAAATTTAAATTATGAAAAAAATATAAAAATTGACGAGAAAGATGCACTCATAATTGTTGATATGCAAAATGATTTTTTACCAAGGGGATCATTACCTGTGGAAGAAGGAGATCTTATTATAAAAGAAATAAATAAGACTGCTAAAAAATTCAAAAAAAGTGGGGGATTTGTAGTATTTACTCAAGATTGGCACCCAAAAAATCATCTATCTTTTGCGAGTAATCATCCAGGAAGAACACCTGGTGATGAATTCACATCTGAAGATGGAGCAATTGGTACCGTTTTATGGCCAGATCATTGCGTCCAGAATACAAAAGGAGCTGAGTTTCATAAAGATATAAAAATCAATTTGGGAGATAAAATAATTAAAAAAGGAATTAATCCAAATGTAGATAGCTATTCTGGTTTTCAAGATAATGATAAAAAATCAGAAACAGACCTTAGAGAATATTTAAACTCAGTAAAAATAAAGCGAATTTTCATATGTGGGTTAGCATTAGATTATTGCTGTTATTTTACTGCTATGGATGGAGTCGATTTTGGGTATGATGTTTATTTCTTAGTTGATTTGACAAGGGGTATTGATGTACCAAAAGGGAATGTAAAAAGAGTTTTTGAAAACATGAAAAAGAAGGATATAAAATTTGCAAATAAGGCTAGTTTCAAGTAAATAATAAAGATTTTTTTTACATCTTACTTTTAATCTAATTAATGGATACTAATTTTCCTTTTCGATCTATCTTAATCGTATGTTCAGTGAATACAGCAAGGAGTAGAATTGCTGAGGGATATTTAAGAGATTTTTTTTCCAGAAACAAACTTGATGTAGAAGTAAAATCAGGGGGGATTTCTTCTCATGCTAGAGATGGAATGCTTATATCAATGGATGCCAAATTAGTTATGGAAGAAATTGGGATTAAATTATCTGATACTTCACTCTCTATTGACTTGAAAAAATATCCTGAGCTAATAAAAAAGGCAGATCTTATTCTAACGCTAACAGAGAAACATAGAAAAGAAATTCATGAATTTATTGATAAAGATCACAAGGCAATATATACATTAAAAGAATTTGGTGGAAAAAGCGGAGATATTGAAGACCCAAGCATGAAAGAAGAGATCTTTGAGAAGGTTAGAGATGAAATTATTGAGTGTTTAATGGAAGGGTTAAAAAAATATTCATTTTAGAAAATGATTGAATATATTATCATTGCATTAATCCAAGGAATATTCGAATGGCTTCCTATTTCTTCATCAGGTCAAGTTATGATTGTATCCACGAAATTTTTTGGTATTTCTCCTGAGAACGCTTTTAGCCTTGCTATCTGGTTACATTTAGGTACGACCATTGCAGTTTTGTTAAAATTTAGAGGAGATTATTTCAGAATAATAAAAACAATAATTCAGAAGGGATCTTATGTGGAAGAGATTGACATCAAAAAAAGGAATTGGATAATTTTTACAACAATTGGAACTGGAATAACAGCTTTACCTCTTTATTTCATATTCAAACTTATATTTTTAGATGCTTTTACAGCTATTCAAGGAGACTTAATTACTCTTTTCATCTCCGGATTATTGATATTAACTGGCATAATTATAATTAAGACGAGAAAGATATTTGGCGATCTAAAAATAAAGAATATCTCTAAAAATAAAGTAAGAAAAGATAGTTTTTTATCAGGACTCGTTCAAGGATTTTCAATACTACCGGGTATATCTCGTTCTGGTATTACTGTTTCCGCAATAATGTTAGAAAAATATGAACAAAATGATGCTCTAAGATTAAGTTTTTTAATGTCTGTTCCTGTCGTTATCGCCTCAATTATTGTAGATATCTTATTTGGCGAAGGTTCAATATTTGGTACTTTAGATTTAATTACTATTATTATAACGACTTTAGTCAGTTTTTTAATAGGATATCTAACAATAGAATTATTACTACGAATAGCAAAAAAAATTAATTTTGGTTATTTTTGTGTTTTATACGGTGTAATTGCTTACCTTATTATCATTCCTTTCATAATAATCCTTTAAAGAGCTAATACATAGTCTTCTATAAATTTACTTAACGCTTTTTCAATATTAGGTATCCCTTTAAAACTTGGAAAATCATTCAAATCAATGAGGTATAATTTTTCTTGATCAATAGGCTTAACAAAGTCGAAACCAAAAATTTTAAGCTTCAATTCCATTGATAATATTTTCGAGAGTTTTATTATATCTTCTGTAATTTCAAATTCTTCCCGTTCAATCAAACCTACATCAATATTATCTGGTTTTTCTCTTAAATATATATATATAGGATTCTCTCTTTTTATTCCAAAAACCTTATCTCCAATTACATAAATTTTATATTCAAACCCATCGCACTTAATAAATTGTTGAATATAGACATCGTAGTATAAGAATTTATTATATCTTTCACAGAATTTATCAACGTCATCAATTTCTTGAACGAGAAAATTAAATCTATTATATTTATCATGTTGATAATGACTTTTAATAACAATGGGCAATTTTGGAAGAGCCCATTCTTTAAATTTATTAACATCTGTTAAAGATTGGTTCCAAGAATTGGGCATAAGAAACTTTCCCAGTGCATCTTCATGTTTTTTTAGTGCTGTTCTTAGCGAATAGTCAAGAGCAATTTTATTTTTGCATATTAAAACAGTATCTACATCATGGAGAGTAGGAATATTATAGAGCTTGGCAAAATGCAGCACATCAATTGAGCATTCATTTCTAACCTTAACAACTATCAAATCAGCATTCTTAAAAGACTGAGGCATATCGGAAAGGCAAAAAAAATCTTGTGTAGGATCATGGAGTAACAAATTCAATGTTTTTACCAGTTGAAGTCTGGTAATGACTCTTTTAATTATATTATGATTTTGAATTACGGAAAATACAATTTTTTTTACCATTATAATCAAAAAAGTGGTGTATATTCTTAAATTTAATTAGTTTAAATATATTTTAAAAATTTTAACTAAAACCCTGATAATAGAGGATAAATTGTTTTTTTAACGCGGAGAAAATTAATAAAAGTTAAGAGAATTGGGTTCAAGAAAAAACCATTTAATTCAATAGAACCACAAAGATTCAGTGTTAACCTCGACTATATACGAAAATTCAATTCTTTATATTAAAATGATTTAAATATGATAATTTTATATAAACAATAATATGGCTGATAAAATTAATTGTGCCATTGTTGGAGTAGGCGATGTAGCATCAGCCCTTGTTCAAGGTGTTCAAAATTATAAAGAAAATCCCGACAAAATTATGGGAATTCTTCCAGAAATTAATCAATATGACATTAATGACATTAATTTTGTCCTTGGAATTGATGTCAATTCAAATAAAGTTGGGAAAGATTTGAGTGCTGCTATTTTTGCTGAACCAAATTGTAATATGAAACTTTTCAAACCCGATTTCTTAAATGCTCCAGTGATCAAAGGTCCGATTATGGATGGATTAGACAGTAATATTAAAAATATAATACCAACCGATGAAAATCAAAAACCAATGGATATTATTAATGAAATAGAAAGCAGAAATGTGGATATTACTGTAATCTTACTCCCCACAGGAACCCATAAGGCAGTAAAATTTTATGCCATGAGCGCTCTTGACGCAGGATCATGTGTAGTAAATGGAATGCCCTCATATGTAGTAAAAGATCCTGAAATTGTTGAAAAAGCTGAGAAATTTGGACTTTCTTTAATAGGAGATGATGTAAAATCACAAATTGGAGCTACAATAATCCATAGAGCTTTAACTAATCTCTTTCCAATGCGAGGGGCCATATTGGACAAGACAATTCAACTAGATTGGGGTGGTTCTAGTGATTTTTGTAATTTATTAACACCCATGCCAAACGGTTCCTTAAGATATGAGGAAGGAAAAAGACAATCTAAGACTGAAGCTGTGATCGCAAACCTTCAAAATAAGGATAATATAGATTGTCAGATTTCTGCTGTAGATTATATTCCATTTCTAAAAAATCAAAAAGAAGCGTATATGAGGCTGGAAGGACGCATTTTTGGAGGAGCACCAGTAAGGATAGACATCACCATGTTTGTTGAAGATGGGAACAATTCAGCGGGAATAATAGCAGATTGTATAAGGATCAGTAAAATTGCTAAAGATAGAAATATTGGAGGAGTACTTTATTCAGCTTGCTCATTCTTTGCTAAACATCCTCCAGAACAACTAGATGATTTTACTGCTAAGAAAAGGCTAATTGAATTTATTGAAAATAGAAGAAATCAATAATCTCAAATCTGAAATTCTTATGATTTATAATTTTTAAAGTTAATACCCTAACTCTAAACCTTAACTGGAGCTTTAAATAGTTGTTGTCTTAGATTAAGTATGTTATAAATATAATCTGAAATTAGACTTATTGCTTCTGGGATGCTTCTAAAACTTGGAAAATCATTAATATCAACTATAAATGGTACTCCTTCGTTAGTTAAAACATAGTCTATCCCAAAAATAGCCATACCTAATTTTCTGCCTAATCGTAATACTCGTCTTTTCAGTTGTTTCTCTATAGGTACCCTAATATGTATAAGTTCTAGTGGAGATAAGCCAGTTCTATCTTGTAATCGATTATAAGAAGTTATAGAAACAGCCCATCGATCAATTACATAAATTTTGTAAACTATATCAAATTCACCTATGTATTCTTGAAAAAACAGGTTATTATTCTTATATTCCGAAGTTAACTTCTTAAATTGGTCTAAATTTTTAGCAATTCCAACAATTCTATCATTTTTAGGAAGAGAAGGAATATTATGGGTATTTAATTTAATAATAATATTCTTTCCATTATTACAAGCTTTACATGCTTCATAAAAAGAATGGTAAATTTGGGGAATATTTAACTTCTTACATTTTTGATTGATGAAGTCAAAAGTGTTAATTCTACTTTCGCAAATTTTAACTGAATTCAAACTGTTTAATAAAGGAATATCCGGAGCATATTGGTTTATAGCATTATAAATTGTTTGATTTGAATCTTCTGATAATAATTTTAAAATAATTAATGAAATAGGATACTTCTTTATCTTTTTCTTAAAATACTTAACATTAAAATTATCAGAACCGGTTTTAAAAAGGTTTATAACAGAGAAGTTATAGTTTTTACTACAGAATTTCTTGATCTCTTGAAGAATTTCAAGATCACGATTACAAATAGCGCCAATATAAATCCTATTAAACTTATTTGACACAGTAAAAACCCTATTATTTGATAATTTATGAATAAATTATGGTATTTAAATATATTGATCGTTCAAGGTACTAACAAATAATTAAATTCATTATATGAATTGGATTTAAATTACTATTTTATTTTATAATTATTAAAGAACAGACCATTTTCTAAAGAAAAGCTTTAAGGTAAATTTGTTGAAAAAAATAGGAATAATTATTGATAAATACCATTTAACGTATAAAGTATCTGAATTCTTGAAGTATTTAAATAGTAAAGCAGATGTAAAAATATATACTGAAGAAACTTTTCTCTTAGATAGTTCTAAAATTGAGTTTGACGAAAATTTATTTTTTGTTAAGGGAAAAGGAGATCTAATATTAGCCTTTATAAAATTAATAGAAGATGTAACTAATATCCCTGTTATAAATTCTTATAGGGGAATTTGGTTAGCAATTAATAGGTTTTTAAATAGTGTGATTTTGAGAGGGGCAGGTATTCCAATACCAGATTTCTCTTTGAATCCTAAAGGAAGTATTCCCCCATTCAAGGATTATATCATAAAAAATATTATTGACCAGAAAAATTGGAAATTTAAACCAATAGTACATAAAGAGAATGGAAGATTAAAAGTAGCTGATGAGAGAGCCTTGAATGAAGTTGATAAAGTTGATCCAAAATATAATTATCTTTATTATCAAAAATTTATTAAAAGCAAATGGGAATACAAAATTTATTTAATAGGCTCTGAAATATTTTTCTTTAAGCAGCTACCTATATTAGTTAATCCTAATAAAATGGAATCAAGAACTAAGATTCCAGAAATACCTAAATTAGGAGAAATAGTATTTAAAGCTGCAGAGGCAATAAATCTAAAAATCTGTTCATGCGACTTCCTCAAATCCAGAGACGGCCAATATTTTCTAACAGACATTAACTGTGGCCCAAATTTTAATTACATTAAAGGTGGGCATAAGATAGTTGCAGATTTTTTATTAAAACAAGCAAAAATATAATAATTGTAAGAAAAATGAAGATTGGAATTTTATCAAAAAGAACAACAATGTTTGCGGGCAAATTAAAGAAATATTTAGAGAATAAAGGATTTGTAGTTACATTTTATACTTTAGAAAATCTAATCATAAATGAAAATCTTTTAAATAATGATTTCTACATTTTAAAGTCAAAAAACCTTTTTTTTCTTTATGCTGGTTATTATTTGGAAGCCAATAATATTCCTGTTATTCCAAAACCCCATGTTTCCTTTATACAAAAAAATCGAATACAATCGCATTTCTTAATGAAAAGAATAGGCATATTGACTCCAGAGATCTATTTAGGCACAGTAGATACATTAAAAAATGAATTAAGTGAATATCCTTATATTTTAAAACCAATTATGGGTTCAGGGAGTAGGGGGGTTCAGATAATTAGATCAAATGAAGATCTAAAAATAAGCAATAATAGAATATTATACTTAGAGAGATATATTAAAGGTGTTCATTATAATGCTTATTTCATAGGTGATAATATCTGTACTTTGATTAAACCTCCATTATCCCATGAACATGTTGATATGAAAAAAATTGATACACCTAATGATGTTGAAAATCTAATTAAAAAATGGAAGACTTATTTCAATGGAGATGTTCTATTTGGACATTTAGATATTGTCAGAGAAGATTCCAGTCATAAATTATATGTAGTAGATCCTGGTTCTTTTCCTGAATTCTCTAATTGGAAGTGTGATGGTTCCCCGGTTGAAAAAGTCTGCAATATAATATTAGATCAAGTTGAGATAACCAGAAATCATAATAGGAGATAATTAGTTAAAATTAAATATGAGTTCTCAAGAAGAGATTGAAAAATCTAAGATTTACGGAGAAAAACAGAAAGTTAGATTATATAAAATAAAGCATTTTATATTTGATTTTGGAGGAGTGCTAATTGAAAAAACATTTGTATTGAAAAATTTACTTGATATGGTTGAAGCAGATTTAAATATTACCATTCCTCGATTAGAAAATTCCTATATTAGAAAAATTAAGCGCAGTTTAAGTTCTGGGAGAATCTCGTCAAAAGAATTCTTAGAAAAAATATTTGATAAATATTATTATCCATTTCAAAAAACCGATGGTGCTTTACCTCCTAAAAAAGTAAATGCAGAGTACTATATAGAACTATGGTTTGATTTATACTCACAAGTCACTCATATCTCCTCAGAGATGGCAGAGATAATTGAGAGGTTACATCAGGCAGGATATACAGTTAGTTTAATGTCAAATACTCACGATATTCATGCTAAATCAAATATGTTAAAAGGATTTTATGATATTTTTGATAACATTTTCCTTTCAAATGAAATTGGATTAATTAAACCTGATATGGAAAAATATAAATACGTCATTAAAAAATTAGATACCTCCCCAAAAAAATGTGTCTTTATTGATGATAAAATGCAAAACTTAGTTCCAGCTAGAGAATTAGGAATTATAGTTATTAGGTTTGATTCATTTGAAAGATTCAAGGAAACTTTAAATGAATTAGTAATAGGAGATATAAGTAAAGATCTACGATATGAGATAAGGCAAAAATATAAAAAATATAAAAGGACAAAAAAAGATTACAAAAAGGCTAAAAAAGAATACAAAAAAGCAAAAAAAGAGTATTTAAAAAAAAAAGGAAAATCTCTAAAAAGAAGATTAGAATTTCAGCGAAAAAGAGCTCAATATCATAAGATAAAATCTAAGTATAAGAAAGCACGGGAAATAAAAAAAGACGAACTCGTGACCAAAATTAAGGTTACATAGAGATTTATATTAGTCTAACTTTCTTCCTTATTTCCTTCTTCTTTGTTAAAATCTTCAACCTTTTGCATTACTGATTCAGATGGAGTTGTAGGTAAAGGTATCTTTTCATAAACCTCAATAAATTTAACGTCGTCAATTTCTTCAGCCATGTGAGTTTGTAGGTCCATTGCAAGCCCGAATTTAATATAAACTAAATTCTGAAAAAGAAACATCTTCGGAATACTAATCTCAAGAGTTTTACTCTTGGGAATATAGCTAACTTGAAAATCAGAAACATTCTCAGATGGAATTCCTTTGTTAATCATAAAATATTCTATTTTTTTATTGAAATCTTCGATTTTATCTATAATTTCTAGATTATAATCTATACTCTGTCCTGCTAAAGGGTGGTTATAATCTACAATAACTCTTCCTTGCATAACATTTGTTACAGTTCCTCTCTGCATTTGTCCTTGAGACTGCTTAACAAATTCTTTACCAAGTTCAGGATTTTTTCCCTCATTTAATCTTCTAAATTTTGCTATGCCTATTCTTTCTATTTTTTGAGGATCTCTTTTACCATATGCTTTAGTAGGAGGAATTCTTACTGATTTTTTCTCAAAAAAATTCATTTCTTTAATAGTTTCAGTAAGTCCTTCGTTTAAGAATCCTGGTTTACCCATAATTACAAATTCAGGATTGTACATCCCTTGCTTGGCTTTATTTTCATCATAAATCCCTGCCTTTTTAGCATCTTCTTCGGAAGAAACCCTAAAAATAGTACCCTTTTGAGTGCGTCCTGTTATTTTAATTAAAACAAAATCTCCCTCTTCAACTTTTTTTCCTTGTAATTTTGTTTTCCTTTCTTCTAATTTTTTAAGTTCCTTTTGTGCGTTTTCTTCTTCTCTTTTCTCTATAGCTTCTTCTTGTATTAGTTCGGCTGAATCATCTTTAGTAGATTTATTTAATAAACTTTTAGCGTTTTCAACTATTTTTTCAGCAGTTGCTTTCCCAATACCCTTTAGCTCAGTTAAATCTTCTAATTTAGAGTTTGCTAATTTTTCAACTGAATCTATTCCAGCTTCTTTTAGCGTAACTTCTTTCTTACCTACACCTTTTACGTCACTTAAATTAAAACTCATAATAAACCCAATAATATTAAATTCAAAAAGATTAAGAATAAAGAGTTGGATTCTTAAATATTTGATTACTTTTAGATTTTTCTAATTTTAAAGTTCTATTATGATACTGGTTCGTACAGAATTCCTAAAGAATTTGCATAATTTTTTACTTCTAATATTTCTTGAGAAGTGGGCCTCCTATTTATTTCAGAGAATTGATAAGCCTTGTACTGTGGACGGAATTGACTCATTATATTCACGACAGCGTTAGGAAGTTCTTTAGCTACATAGTTCAATATTGGTTTTGAACAACATTCTATGTGTTCTGGCAAAACAAGATGGCGAATTATAATTTCACCGCTTCCTTCATCATGAATTCTTTTATGATTACGAGAAACAAAATCAAAATAGTTATCTATGCCAGAGTATTTTTTAGCACATTTATTATTTCCATACTTCCAGTCTGGCAGCCAAAAATCCATTAAATTTATAATTAAAGATAATGCTTTGTTAGATAAATAGAAATTTGAATTCCATAATTGAGTGATATTGCATGTTTGATGATTTAGGCTTCCTATTATTGTGTGGATATTTGGGATTGGATCTCCTCCAACATAATTAATGTTGATTGCTCCTTTATCAACTAATTTATCTGCAATGGTAGCTAATTTTTTAACATTTACTCTTTGGGCAATATCATCAAGGTCTCTTTCTCCCTTCCATGATTGAGAAATATCATAATTTTGACAGAATACACAGCCAAAATTGCAGCCCTGGAAGAAAATGGTACCACTAGGGATTAAAGGGGCTTCTTCGCCCATGTGGAGGAATGCTGAAGAAACATATGTATCCTTAGTTAAAAAACAATAACCCTTTTGTCCATCAATCCTATTGACTTCACATTGGCGCTCACAGAAAATACAACTTTCAAGATATTTATTCGCAATGGTTTCTGCTAAATGTATATAGGAAATAGGAGAGGTTTTACGATATTTAATTTTTTCAATGTCTTCTTCTAATAATTCATTGAATTCCAGAGATTTGTCTTTTAAGAGCACTTCAAGATTCTCTAAAGAATCACTTGAATCATAATCACAATCGATAGTTTTAGCAATCAAATATCTTGCTAATTGTGTTCCATCAATAATTCCTCTATATCTTGAAAAGCGTCTAAGTATTTCCATATTTTGCCAAACAGATTCAGAATCTGGTCTAAGGACTCTAAAAACCATAATATAAGAAGAACTAATTAATTAACTATACTTCAAAAGATAACCATTCAATAATATTACTCAAGAATTTTAAATTATCGCCGGCATCAAGTCCGAAATCACCATCTTCAGTAAGCCAATCAGAGGATCCTATAGTTACGCATCTGCCTTCATAAAACTTAGAAACGGCACATACAGGTACAGGTCCAAGTGCTCCTAACTCATCATCAACATAATATTTAAATTCTGCTTTTTCAGAAGTTATAATTATGTCATCCACATCTTCTTCTGAAATTGTGAAGAATGTACAGTTGGGTAATACTAACTCTGTAATTCCCTCTGTAATAGGGTGATTGAATAAGTCAGTTACTAATAAATTTTTTTTCTTCACCAAATAGTTGGATGGAGCTTCTTGAATAATACCATTCCAAAACCTTCGAACTCCTGTTATCTTATATAGGACTCTAATTGATCCCTGTTTCATAGATATATCTTGATCTCCTCCATCACCACTCGTTAAGAAAAGACTCCCTCCCTCTCCTGTGAATTTTTTAACAGCTTTTAATTCATCCTGTGTAAATTTATCATCCTTTCCATTTTGAGTATGTTGAATATTTCCTATAAACAAAATGTCAAAATCTTCAAGCATATCAAAATCTATAGGCCCTTCATTTTTATCAATATAATCTACTTCATGTTCATCTTCTGTTAAAGAAAATTCAGGAAATTCTTCAATTTTTTCCTTGTGGGATAAATCTACTAAAATTCTATAGCCCAATTTAATGTCACCTTAAGTCTCAATTTCGTTTCTGCTTATACTAGTTTAAGTCGTTTATTCTTAGATCCTACACGAGGTTTTACTTAAAGTAATTACCTTTTATAATAATTATAACTTTGTTTATTATAATACTAATTTTTAATTTTCTCTTTTAAATTTTATTAAAAAAGAATTAGGGAACATAAAATTTAAATAAAAGGAGAGTAACTTAGTATAGATTTACTATTTTAAATTAGGTTTATATAGGGATAAACTCGCGCTCAGCTGGACCTTCTTTTTTGATAACCACAATATCTATACCGTTTCCAGAAGCCATATCTCGGATAATACTACTGGTAACAGCTTTTTTTATGATTTCCTTACCCTCTTCTATAGTCAGATTATCTTTATACTTTGCTTCCAAAACACCATAAGAAAAATTTTGACCACTACCTACGCAACAGAATTTCTCTGTTAATATAGAGCCATAAGCCCCTATTTGTAGGAGAGTTGGTCCTTCCTCTTCTGTAACTCCACCTAATATAAGTCCGACTTCAAAAGGATACATTTTATTAGCATACAATATATTTGATAATAATTTTCCAGCAGATTTTATTATTATAGGTTTATCATCATGTGCTAGTTGATACAGAGTAGTTTCTGCACGTAAAACATCCACAAGATATTGAGCGTCAGCTACACCCCCGGCAGTTGTCATCCAGAGGTGATCTTGAATTTTATAAACTTTTTCTGAAGTTTTACTGGCTACAAAATAACCCATCGATGCTCTTTTATCTGTTCCGAAAATAACCGCATCTTTACAAATCAAACCAACTGTAGTAGTCCCAGTTTTTAAAATTTTAGATTTATAATTCTCTTCAGATTTAGGCGTCATATTAATTTCGAATCTATACTTCTTTAGAAACTCAGAATTTAATTTTTCTTCATTCCTCATAATTTCATTAAAGAACTTATAATTTAATAAATTTCTTCTAATTTAATATAAATTATAGTCGATCATACCAGGCAATAAAAGGGGATTTGAAATTGTATAATTTCAGATTCAAGAATTTCTCTTAAAGTTAAAATCAATACGCTAAAAACAATACTTTTAAAACAATTTTAAATAATAATTTTTAAATGGTTGAATTAATTGGATTAATTTTTACATTTTACGCAGTATTTGCATGGGCAATAGCCTCACTTGTATATAAAACAGGATTAGAGAAAACAGATCCTAAGGCAAATCTATTTTTTAGACTATGTTGCGTTTCATTTGGAACATTTGTTTTCTCCCTAATTTTTGGAAGTTATCTCTTTTTTAGTAGTTTAAATAGAGCAGAATTGATTTGGTATTTAATAGCATCTCTCATATCAGGATTAAGTGTCACAGTTGGAGACTTACTTTATTATATGTCATTAAAGAAAATAGATGCTTCTCGTGCTTACCCTCTTGTTCAACTTTCACTTATTTTTATTTTTCCGTTTAGCATATTTTTATTTGGTGAAGAATTAAAAGTTTCAATTATTTTAGGCGGGATTCTATTTCTACTTAGTGTTTTTATACTAAGTTCTAAAGATAAATTAGAAAAAAATGAGTTAAAGGAAAATTTAAAAGATACAAAACCTGAAGAAGTTATTGTCGGAGTTTTATTGGCACTTAGTGCAGCTTTTTTATGGGCTGTTGCAATTCTTTCATTTCACCAAGCTAGAATTATATCTGGTGATGTCTTTATCACTAATTTTTTAAGAGTTTTTATGGCATGTATAATTTTTTTCCCTCTAGGATTATTCTATCCCGTATATCATTCGGGTTTTAAAAAGGAAAATCGAAAGTATTTAAAATCGTTTATATTTATTGGAATCGCAGGAATTTTGTCATTGGGATTTGCTGACACATTGTATTATAAGGCAGCAAAAATTAATGGATTAATCTTAACTTCTGTGATTTGCATAAACTCACCTATATTAAACCAAATCCTTTCAATTTTATTTTTAAAAGAGAAATTTCGTAAACGATTTTTTATTGCAGTATGTATGATTATTGCAGCAAATTATATTGTCCTTTTCTATTAAATAGATATATCGACGATTCTGAATGTAAAGGGTAATAAATAAAAAGGAAATAAACCATTTAATAATTTAAGAAGTAATTTTTTAAATGAAAATCTGATGATAAATTTAATACATAAAGATAAAATTCGAGCGGATAACTATATTACAGTTGTTTTAATAGTATTTTATATAGGTTTTAATTTGTTTTTTAAATTAGAAGCGTTGATGTCGATACTAGTTTATCCTCTTGTAGCCTTATTTTTTTATGGAATTATAAAAATTATTGATGGTAATAATAAAAGAAATTGGGGAAATGATCGAAATCTAAATAGAATTTTATTTGGTGTTCTTTCAATAATATTTTCAGCGCTAATCATACTGTATATTTTAAGGCATCCTACTGTCACGGTTCAAACAATAATTAATTTAGCGGCCTTTCCTTTGATGATTGTGGGTATTGCTGGTATTATTAAAGGATCTATCATTAAAATTTATTCAATAAAGTATTGTATTATCAATATTATAATAGGTATCATGACTATAGTAGTCTGTATACTAGCATTTCTCTCTTCTGCCATTATTCCTCAAGATTTTATCTTAATTCACACTATATCACTCTCGATTACACTTTTTGTCAATATTTTAGGGAGAGCTGCTTTATATTTAAGCGAGTTTGGATTATCACTATTACATATTAGGAATTTTATAATCTTCTTTTATATAATCTCAGATTATTTTATATCTGTAAACCATGAAGGAAATATTATTCTAGAAAAAATGAATGTAAAATAATTTAGAAATTTGTTTTAAAATTTCATTACAATACTTCATTTTTTACATTCTTAACTATAATACAATATTTTCCATCATGAAACTAAATAAAGATCTGAATTTTTTAAAAGTTAAGGAAATTTATGCATGATTCTTAGTTAAGATCATTATCATTCAGATTATTCAAATTTATAAATGAAAAATAATAAAAATTATATCAAACCATTCTACTTAATTTACTGTATCATAATACAATAAACATAAAACTGATTCATTATGACTGATATTCATTTTAATAAAGAGAAAGGTTCTCAGTTAACATTATTTACTCCTGGACCTGTTCATGTTCCAGAAAGAGTTCTAAAGGAATTAGCAAAACCAAATGATACTCATAGATCAAAACCTTACTCAGAAATGCATCAAATGGCCACTGAGGGACTTCAAAGATTATTATATACTAAAAACGAATGTTTGATATCTACTTCAAGTGCTACAGGTGTTATGGAAGCGTGTGTCAGAAATTTAATTGACGATGACGAGAAAGCATTATTTTTGTCAATTGGAGCCTTTGGTGATAGATGGTATGATATTGGAATATCAAATGGTAAAAATGCCATAAAAGAGGGTGTTGAGTGGGGACATGCTATTACTGGTAAATTTGTTAAAGAAGTAATGGATAACGATAACTATTCAGTAGTTTTTATTCAATCAAATGAAACTTCTACAGGAGTATATAATCCTGTTGATAAAGTGGTACCCATTTTAAAAGATTATGGACCATTAGTGTGTGTAGATGCTACTTCTTCAATGGCAGGTGTCAAAATTGAGGTTGATAAACTAGGAATCGATGTTTGTTTAGCTTCAGTTCAGAAATGTTTTGCCTTACCTCCTGGACTTGCTGTATGTTCTGTATCAGATGCAGCGTTCAAAAAAGCAGAAAAGGTGAAAAATAGAGGATTTTATTTCGATTTTATCGGATTGAAAAAAAGGAATGCTAAGCATCAAACTCCAACCACTCCACCTATACCACAAATAAGAGGATTAACTGCTCAATTAGATTATATATTAAATGAAGAAGGTTTAGAGAAAAGATTTGAAAGACATGAGCAACTTGGAAGGCGAACACGTGAATGGGTTCACGAGATGAATCTTAAAATGTTTCCTGAGAAGGGATATGAATCAAATACGGTCTCAACTATAAGCAATTCATTAAATCTTGATATCCCAAAAATGGTTTCAATGCTTTTAGAAAAAGGTTATCGAATTGTTAATGGATATGGAAACCTTGTAAATAAAACGTTCCGAATTGGCCATATGGGAGAAATTAATCTTAACGACCTTGAAAAAATGTTAAAAGTCCTTACAGAAATCATAAAAGAGTTAAAATAATTCTTTAAGGCTTTGATCAAACTATCATATTTTTTTATTAACTTTTAAATGAAAAAAAAGATTAATGAAATATCAGAAACTCTTTAAATTAGAAAAACAATGTAATTTACCTAAATTAAATCCATGTGATATAGATGAAAGTATTAATTAGTGATAAGCTTCAAGATAAAGGTATCAAAATATTTGAAGATAATGGATTTGAGGTTATAAAAAAATTTGCTATAACTCATGACGAACTAAAAGAGGAAATAGAAAACTATGATGGGATTGTAATTCGGTCAAGAACAAAGTTAACCGCTGACGTGTTAGAAAATGCAAAAAATTTAAAAGCTATTGGTAGAGCAGGAGTTGGCTTAGACAATGTAGATAGACAAAAAGCAGCTGAAATGAATATAGAAGTTTTAAATACTCCCGAAGCTCCAGCTGTATCAGTAGCAGAGTTAGCTTTAGGCTTAATGTTATCATTAGCAAGGAAAATTTCTCATGCTGATCGTACAACACACCAAGGACAATGGAATAAAAGTCAATATTTAGGTTATACATTAAAAGGAAAAAAACTGGGATTAATAGGATTTGGAAATATAGCAAAACACTTAGCAAAAATCACACTTGCTATGGGAATGAGTGTTGGAGTTTACTCCCGGTTTAGTAAAGGTCAAGTAGCTATAGATGAAGCTAAAAAAATTGGATGTTCTATTTATAATTCAATTGAAGATTTGGTGAAAGATGCTCAAATAATATCATTACATCTTCCTGCTACTCCTCAAACTGAAAATATAATCAATGAAGACCTAATTAAACTTATGAGAAAAGATGCCGTAATTATCAATACTGCCAGAGGTAAATTAATTGACAATAAGGCTTTAATAAAAGCATTAGAGAACAAGAATATTTCGGGTGCAGCTCTTGATGTTTATCGAGAAGAACCTCTTAAGGATCCAGAATTGATTAAATGTAAAGAAAATCTAATACTTACACCTCACATCGGGAGTCAAAGTATTGAAAATCAAATTGAAGCTGCTACTATGATTGCAGAAAAAATGTCAGAATTTCTTAAGAAATATCAATAATTAGTTTTCTTAGTATTCTTTTAAATCATGTATAACTAACCCTGAGAGAACTTTTGGGTCAAACCAGGTAGATTTGGGTGGCATTACACCTCCTTTATCCGCAATCGACTCTAAATCTCTAATATCTACCGGATATAAATTAAAAAATAGATCATTTCCTTTTTCAGTTATGTATTTTTCCATTTCTTTAGGATCACGTATACCTCCTACAAAGAAGATATTTTCATCGGCACGAGGATCACTAATACCTAGGATAGGCTCTAATACCTTATCTTGAAGAATAGCAACATCTAAAGATTGTCGTTTGGATTTAAATTTTTTATTTTTAATTGTTAGTTTATACCATTTACCCATTAAACATACAGCAATCTCATTTTTCTCTACTGGATTAAAAGCATCTTCTATTAATTCTATGTTAAATATCTCTTCTAAATTCTTTAAGAATTCAGTTTCTGATATTGGAAGTTTTCTAACAACCCGATTATATGGCAATATGCGAATTTGATCATCAGAAGCTACATATGCTAATAAGTATTGCCATGGTTCTTCAGATATTTCGTCTTTATTAGATTTTTTCAACTGAATTTTACGGTATTCAGCAGCACTCGCCGCCCTGTGATGTCCATCAGCAATATATATTTTTTCTTTTTTAAATAAGTCTTTTAATTTGTTGATAACAGTAGAATTAGTTTCTTGCCACAATATATGCTTATAGCCATATTTTTTAAAATTGAATTTAGGTCTCTTTTCTTTAATTTGCTCAATCATCTGATTTATCTTATTATTTACTTTAAAAACCGTCCAAACTAAACCCGCTGCAACATTAGTTGTAACAATATGATTTGTTCTGTCTTTAAGTGGTTTTTCTCGGGTGTGCTCATGTTTCACAATATTGCCATCCCCATAATCTTCAAGAGCAATTCCAATTATTAATCCTTGATGACTAAAATGAGCAGATTCTTGCCGATATACAAATATACTTGGAGTTTTTTCTTGTTCGATTATTTTTTTATCTTTAAAATCTTTATATGCTTTAGCAGCATTTTCATAAACTTCATTACCTTCTCCATCAGGTAAAATAAGATGTATCAATGAATTAAGAATCTTCTTTAATTCTTGTTCCTCTTCTTTGCTAATTATATCATAAGGGTTAGTGCAAAATTCTGCTGGATTGATGGGAATAAAAGGTTTAAGTGGAGATACAAGTACCATAATATTAAATAAAAGATATAAGCTCTTATATTAATTTCGATTGTTAGAAATCCGGATTTCTATATTTGATATCCTTCTATTTTTAATAATTGTTTTTTTAGATTTGTCTCCCATGTTTTATCTGATTTTCCCATAAAACCTCCGATTTCTCCGTTTTTTCTTAGAACGCGGTGACAAGGAATAACTAAGGGTATTGGATTTGATTTACAGACATTTCCTATAGCTCTATAGGCTCTTGAGCCAATTTCATCACCGATTTTTGAATATGTCGTTATTTCACCAGGTTTCAGGTTAATGAGACTTCTAACAACATCTTGAGAAAAACTTGTTGGGAATTTTTCTTGTATATCCAATTGGATGCCTAACTCACTTATCTTATCAAATAAATTGATTTTTCCTCCTGATAAGTGATTGTTGATTAAATCTATTAAATTTTGAACATTGTTTCTTGAAATTGTATGAGTATCTTCTATCAATTCAAGCTTTTCTCGTCCAACAAAGTTAGTAGCATCAGTCTTATTTTTGAAAAAATGAATTTCTTTTAACTTAATTTTCTTTTGTTCCTCTAAATCTTCAAAAGTTATAAGTATGATAATGTTTAAATGAGTGGGTTTAAAATAAATTGCAGAAATTTGTATCACCTTATAGAATTTACTACTAGGAAGGATGAACTATCTTTCAATTTCGAAAATTATAAAAAACTAATCCCTCATACTAGTTATAAGTTTCTATTAAAAAAAATAATAAATATATTTGCTACATTAACATTTTATACTATTCTATTTTAAATTAAAAATTGAGGCTAAATTAACTGTGTCAAAAGATTTAAGAGATGTATTAGATGGCATTGAATCTAGTGAAAAGAAAACTGCTATTTTGCAATCAAAAGTAGATAAGTTAACAGCACTAGTAGAACGTCAAAAAAGAGTAGTTGGTGAACAAGAGACTATAATAGATGACCAAAAAGCCAAGATCTCTAAAATGAGCGATATTCCAGAAGATATTCTTGAATTAAAAGTTTTAATTGGCGCGCAAAGACAACAACTTAATGAGAAAGAGCTTGAGCTAGAATATGCTAAGGGAGAGATCGCTCAATCACAAAAGGAACTT
Source organism: Promethearchaeota archaeon (assembly GCA_019057975.1). Next base: position 38,328 of record JAHLWJ010000005.1, read on the forward strand.
GAATTAATGAAAAAACAAATTATTCCTACACAAAAGAAGTTAGAGGAATCTTATGAGACTATGGGAAATTTAAGAGCAGAAATGGCTGAAAAAAGTTCAGAATTTATTCTGCAAAAGGAATCAAAGAAATCTTTAGAAAACAAAATACAAGAATTAGAAGCATTTACTGATAAGTTTAAAGAAGAACAAGTTAAAATAATATCTCAAATGGAAGAAAAATACATAAAAGAAACACAAGAATTAAAATCTAAACTTAATCAACTTGATCAAATATTATTGGATAGTAAATTAGTTTCTACAGAAAAAGACTCTGAAGCGAAAGATGCTGTTTCTAGATTTGAACAAATGAGAAATAAACATGAAGAATTAATTAATAAAGTTGGAGAACTAAGTGATAAAAATAGAGAAGCTAATGCAGAAAAAGAGCGTTTAAACAAAAAGATTAAAGAAATCCAAGATTTCCATAAAGACAACATCGAAAAGATCCAATATTTTGATAAACTAAAACCGTTAATGGAAAAAGAAGTACTTTTCAAAACTTTTCTTATAGTTGAAGAAGTAGGAGCAATAACATTAGAAGATCTCCGAGCCGCTCTTGGTTCTCCTATAGTTATAGTCAAAAGAAATGTTCAAGATTTAGAAAATGCAGGCATTCTTGAAACTAATGAACAAGGTAAAATCGTTGTTAAACAAATTGAAGATAGTTAGTTTAACTTATCTTAATTCATTTTAAGCAATTTAAAAAAAGGATAATAATAAAAGATCTTTATACCTTGGCTAATTGGTAATAAAGCCCAGGTAAAACCTCCCGAAATGAGTCATCTGGGATTTTTTCAAGAATTTCTGCCGCAATTGTCTTTAATACCTCTCGATATTTTCCAGGTTTTTCATCTCGTCGAAGTATAAGAGCTACAACATAATTCTCGACTGATATAAAATCTTGTCCTACTCCTGAGAAAAATGATACTACTTTATTATTCTTAAGTGCGATGCTCGCAAAACCAGGTTTGAGACTCTGGTATCTGTGACTTGAATATACTTGCGTGAGTAGATTGTTAGTGATCTTTAAAGTCTCCGGATAAAAACCTTCATTTATTGGGCCAATTTCATTATCCCAGCGAATTACTAGAATACCTACAGGCATGATATTTAACCATATAATTTATCTATTTTAAGGTAATAATCTAAATCTATAAGTACAAGTTGATGAATTGTGAGTACGATATTATTTTAATATTTTACAATTATTTATTTCTTTTTATTTTTTCTTTAAACCCTATCTAACTATAAATATCAGACTTAAGAAAAATTTAAATTAAAATTATAACTTTGAATTATTGTCACCCTTAAAAGCCATTAATAATATTTTTGAGCTTTTAAAAGACAGAAACTATTTTTTTAACATTGGAGGGGTTACCGAGTTTGGTCAATTTGACCACAGTATAAAAGGCCATATTATATGCTTGATTGGGTCAAGACTATAGGTGCTGGACTTAAGATCCAGATACCACAGCCATGGCTTTGGTAGGATAATGGCAAAGGCCTTCGAGAGTTCGAATCTTGCTCAACCGTTTCGGGAGCTGCAAAATTCTCTCCCCCTCCACATATTTTAACCAATTTTTTCATCTTTAACACATTAATTTTTTCTTTAAAAGATAATAGTTATATTTTTATTATCAAATTTGTAGATA